>JAAFHB010000213.1 GCA_010906965.1 Mariniphaga sp.
ACGCAGTTTTTAACTAATTTTATGCAATTAAATTATCTGACATGATTTTTGAAATCAAAATACCATCTCCCGGAGAGTCGATTACTGAAGTTGAAATTGGGAAATGGCTTGTTGAAAATGGCTCAATTGTAAAAAAAGATCAGGAAATAGCTGAAATTGAATCCGATAAGGCAACGTTGTCGTTGACTGCTTCAGCAGAAGGAAAATTGAAAATCTTAGTAAAGGAGGGAGAACGGGTTGCTGTCGGTACAGTTGTCTGTACACTGGATTCAGATGAGCATATTAAGCCCACAGAGAGCGACTCCATACTGTTAAACAAAGAATCGGTTCAAAAACCTGAAGTTGAAAAAATAACCGTATTGCCAGTCTCCGATTCTAAAGGAGATGAAATTAAGTTAGGCTCACCAGAGGAAGAAAATCATCAGATTAAATTGACGCCGGCTGCCAAAGCAGTCATGGAGGAAGAAGGTTTAAGTATAGACGATCTTCTGAACGGGCTCCGGAGAATCAGTCGCAAGGATGTTGAGCTCGTGCTGACATTACAAAAAAATGAGCCATCGAAAAGTTCAGTTGAAAAATCTCGCGATGAAGATCGGGTGGCGATGTCGCCTCTGAGACGAAAACTAAGTCAGCGACTTGTTGCAGTCAAGAATGAGACTGCGATGCTTACAACATTCAATGAGATCGACATGAGCCAGGTGATGGAACTAAGAAAAGCCTATCAACAGCCGTTTGTCGATAAATATAAAATTAAGCTCGGCTTTATGTCGTTTTTCACCAAAGCCGTTAGTGTTGCACTGTCTAAACATCCCTCTATCAATTCGATGATCGATGGTGACAGCATTGTTACACCACGTTATCATGACATAGGAATTGCTGTTCAAACACCCAAGGGTTTGATGGTTCCGATAATTCGTAATGCTGAGACCAAAAGCATTGAAGGTATAGAGCGCGAGATCAAAGAACTTGCAGAGAAAGCCAGAGATAAAAAACTTACCATTCAGGAGATGACAGGCGGCACATTTACGATCACCAATGGCGGTGTATTCGGTTCGCTGATGTCGACCCCTATTCTTAATCCACCCCAGAGTGCAATTCTGGGAATGCATTCTATTAAAGATCGTCCCATAGCCGTAAATGGAAAAGTAGAGATCAGGCCGATGATGTATGTTGCTCTCTCGTACGATCACCGGATCATCGATGGCAAAGATTCGGTTGGATTTTTGGTTAATCTAAAGGAGTTAATTGAAAATCCGGCAAAGCTACTTTTCGATGGTAAAAGCCCCGAAGAACAGTTAATTGGTCTGTAAACTAATTCCCAACAATAACAAAAGGCATCCCTTTCGGGATGCCTATGTTAACCTAACCAAAATCTATGAAAAAAAGTGCTTTACTCTTACATCACAAAAATGCATACGAATTTAGTTAAGCCGATAAAACAGACCTTAAATATTGTTAAAAATCTAAATAATTGGTAATAGAAAACTCCAAGAAATCGTGGTTTTCTACTACCTATGATTCTAATTTATTGAATAGCAGAATTGATCAGGAAAACTGCCGCTAATGAGATAATAGCATACAATTCCGGGAAAGCCGCCAGAATCAATGTATTTCCAAAGACTTCGTAACCTGCACCGATTGCCGCAATACCCGACGCACCAATTTGCCCCTGACGAATAGCAGAGAAAAGACAAACAAGCCCGCAAGCCAGGCTACCTCCGAAAACAGCTGAAGCTTGCGTCCACGTTATACTTGCAGTTAGCGCTGTGCCTGAAGCAAAAATAAAATATCCGGCAAAACCATACAATCCCTGAGTTCCTGGCAGTCCTGACAAGACCATATAACTACCAAAAGCATCTGGATTTTTTTTCATCGCGCCAATTGTGGCATTTCCCCCGATTGTAGTCCCAAACGAACTCCCGACGCCTGCAAGTCCGATCATCAATCCAATTCCAATGTAAGCCAATGTAATAGGTTCCATCTAATAGTTTATTTACAAGTTTATAATCTGATTTTTATTCAATTCTGCGTTTAAACGGAGCATATTTTCTACCTCCGCCCGAAAATCCGGCATTTTTATAAAATTCGACAAAGGTGAGACGCATGGGATGCACAAATGACCCCAGAATTCCCATCAATATATTAATAGAATGACCAACAGCTAAAATAAGCACAATCACGATATATTTCACAACAGGAATATCGGGAGCCATCGAAATAGCAAGACTGTTAAATACATAACCTAATACCCCGGTTGAAATGGCCAGCGCGAAAAGACGGATATACGAAAGTAAATCGCCCATCAACCCAGTGGCCATATTATAAGTATCCCAGAGACCGAAGGCCATATTAGCGAAAATATTCCGGTTGGGATTATTGAACACAAATGCACCCAAAAAACCAATAACCATGATTGTGGAAAAAACAATGCTGATCATCAATGGATCAACACCATATTTTTTCATCCCGTAATTAATCGCAAATCCAAAAATGATAATGATCCAGCCAATTGTGCTTAGTGCACTGCGCCAACCGTTTTGATAGATTTCATTAGCTACTTTCACAAACATGCCATAGATAATCTGAATGGCTCCAAGTACGAGGGAAAGGTTGAACAGTAATTTATTCACAGATGTATCTTTTGATTTCATCAGATCATCCAGACTGGCATAAAAGCCCAGACGCATCTCATAAAGATTCATTCCAAAACAAGTACCCGACAACACCCCAAACAGAATTGTCGACAACCCCAAAAAGCTGATCAATTTCATGGTCCCTTTCATCGAAGGCTTAACCCTTTGAGACATGATGAACCCACCTATCGAAAGAATTAATCCATACCCCAAATCGCCTAAACAAAATCCAAAAAACAGCCAATAAAATGGTGCATATAAAGCGGTTAGATCTAATTCGTGATAATTGGGTAAGGTATATAATGCTCCGATGGGTTCAAAAAGTCTGGCAAACCAGTTGTTTTTCAATAAAACAGGTACTTTGTCTGTCATTTCAGGTTTACTTGCCTCGTAAAAGACACCCTCATTATTTAGAAATTCATGGAATTTAACCTCCTTATCGACAGGTAAGTATCCTTCTAAAAGCGATATCTTCCCTTCTGCTGCTTTATCGGAGTTTAAAACAACTTTATCAAAATCAAATTCCTGCTGTACCTGATTTTTATAATAAATTAAGGACAACAGATTTGATGATGCGAAACTGCGTAAATCGGTATCAATCTGATTTTTTTCCTGTTGCAAACCTTCTATTTCTTCAAGTACCTCTGTAAATACTTTGCGGGGAAGTTTAATATTGTCTGCTTCAATTACGAAAGGTTCGTTTTTTCTCGTCATTGTCACAAACAAAATATTTGTCCCATTTTGGGCAATTTGAAAAGCATTATAATTTGTTTCCCATTCAGAATTCCAATTCCTGGCTGATGTTGAATAGAAAGTGGTAATCCAACCATTTTCGCTCAGTTGTTCGATTGTATTCCAGTCTATTACTCCCCAAGGTTCCAAAATGGATGCTTCTTTTTGCACAATCGAAATCGATTGTATCAGCAATTCATCATCATGTCTGAAATTATCGTATATTTTCAAAAGCTCAGATCCTTTCCCCTTCGGAACCAAATTAGAAATTATCTTCTTGTCAATCTTCTTTTCAAGAAACTTGATTGTCTCCTGAATACGATTCATCAACAACAGTTTATCACGATGCGGACCACCTTCAACATCAATGGCACCTCTGTCTTTTACATGCAAAACACCTTTCTCCTGCAACGATTCAAGAAAATGCTGGTAATCTTTGTGATAAACGAGAAAGGCATATTTGTTCATCTTTACGATCATTCTTCGGCCTCCTTCCCTATTTGCTGACGTGATTTTACAATTTTCTGAGCTGATTTAGAAAGGTTTTCCTCATCTTCCAAAAACCGTTTTATCTTACGAATGGCATAATCATATCCCGGAATCTGCACCTTTTCGAAAAGATTGACTTTTTGGGTCGTCTTTTTCCGGGCATAATCAAGCAAGATCACCTTTTGGTTAAAAAATTCGCGTTCAATACCTACTGAAGCCAATTCCTTCACCAACGTCATTCCATCGAGAAACCATTTTGGCTTACTAAAGATACTGAAGCTAACAATATCGAAATCAACACCTTCAAATACAGGTGTTTTAACTCCGGCTATTTTCTTCATTGCCAACTTAACATCTTTCACTTTAATCAGCGAAGTGTCGAATTCGCCCCATAAAGATGCCATCGAATTATAATCTTCCAATTTTTTCTGAAGAATTAAATCCAATCTGGTGACCTCGTCTTTGGCTTTTTTTACTTCAATACGAAGTGCAGATTCCTTGTTTTTGATGGTTGGCAAAGCCCGAACCCTCATTTTAAACTGCTTTTCGAGGCCCTGAAGAGAGGTTTTATTATATTGAAATTTTATCGTCATAATGACTAAATATAACCAGATTTCTAATTATCAGCCGATTAAATCAATTTGAAATTGGCCAGTATTTATCAACCAATACCTGTCGAATACCTGCTTCTTCCTTTTTGAAGTTCTTCGCTAACAGACTCCAGCCCAGATCGAGCATCTCATCAATACTGATATTGACATCAATGGCCAAAAGATTTCGGGAATATTCTTTCGCGAATGATAATGTTCGCTGATCGTACTCTGAAAGATCGAAACCGTTTTCCATCTTCGTTTTGGCATTGGCTGCATCGGCAAACAAACGGATAAGCGCATTCATTACCTGCGGATGATCTTCGCGGGTTTTGACACCAATTACGAGCTGTTTAAGGCGCGATAAGGACCGGAACGGATCGACAATCACTTTGCTGATATCGGTATCACGACGTAAAAACAATTGTCCTTCAGTAATATAACCCGTATTGTCAGGAATTGAATGCGTAATATCACCACCCGAAAGTGTAGTGACAGCAATAATCGTTATTGATCCGCCCGACGGAAATTGAACTGCCTTTTCGTAGATTTTCGCCAAATCGGAATAGAGCGACCCAGGCATCGAATCTTTTGAAGGTATCTGATCCATACGGTTCGAAACTATCGACAAAGCATCAGCAAAAAGAGTCATATCGGTTAGCAGCACCAGAACACTTTGGTTTTTATCGACTGCAAAATATTCTGCAGCTGTAAGCGCCATATCGGGCACCAGAAGCCTTTCAACCGGTGGATTTTCAGTTGTATTAACGAACGATACAATCCGGTCTAATGCGCCTGCATTATCAAAAACATTACGGTAGAAAAGATAATCGTCGTTGGTAAGTCCCATGCCGCCAAGGATAATCTTATCGGCTTTTGCCCGAAGTGCTACCATGGCCATAACCTGATTGAAAGGCTGGTCGGGATCGGCGAAAAACGGAATTTTTTGTCCGGAGACAATCGTGTTATTTAGGTCGATCCCTGCAATTCCGGTTGCTATCAATTCCGAAGGCTGCTTCCTGCGAACCGGATTCACCGAAGGTCCGCCGATTTCACGTTCCTCTCCTTCGATGGGCGGACCACCATCAATCGGATCGCCATAAGCATTAAAAAAACGGCCAGCCAATTGCTCACTTACTTTTAATGTAGGTGATTTTCCAAGAAATGTCACTTCTGCATTGGTTGGTATTCCTTCGGTTCCGCCAAATATCTGAAGGGTCACCTCATCGCCGATAATTTTCACTACCTGTGCCAAGCGACCATTTACTTCAGCAAGTTCCTCATTTCCAATACCTGTTGCTTTCAGCGAACACGTTGCCTTTGTGATCTGGGTAATTTGAGTATATATTTTCTGAAAAGCTTTTGTTGCCATTATGCCAATTCCCTCTCTTTTAAGATCGTTTTCAACTCATTCTCGTAGCCAACAAATTTTTCCGATTCGAAATCAGAATAATTCATCTGTCGTAAAGTATTTATAATCCGCTTAAAGTAACCCGATATCTCCGTAAAGGTTTCGAATGTAAAATCACGATTGCAAATATGCATCACTTTTTCAAGCATATACTGTTGTCGTTCGAGCGGCGTTAGCATATCAATTTTATCGAAAGCATCCTGTTGCAAAATCACAAAGTCAATAATTTCCGATTTCCATAACTTTACGTGATAATCGATTGGAACACCATCATCGCCGAGAATATCAATTTGTTCACTTACCTCCATCCCACGTTGAAGAATCGTTTTGGCCTCATTGACCATCGGTATCCATTTGGCTCCTATGCGCTTTTCGATATACTGTTCAAATTCAGGATATTCGAGGTATTTCGAATAAGAATCAATTGGATTGATGGCGGGATATCGCTTACTGTCGGCACGACTCTGTTGAAGCGCGTAGAAACAGCGGGCTACCTTCTTTGTAGATTCCGTTACTGGTTCTTTCAGATTACCACCGGCGGGCGAAACTGTTCCGATAAAAGTGACAGAACCCGTCTTTCCGTTGTTCAGAAAAACATAACCGGCCCTTGAATAAAAATTCGCAATAATTGCAGAAAGATCCATCGGAAATGCATCCTGACCAGGAAGTTCTTCCAGTCGATTCGACATTTCGCGCAAGGCCTGTGCCCAGCGTGAGGTAGAATCTGCCATCATCAAAACCTTCAATCCCATAGAACGATAGTATTCCGAAATCGTCATTGCCGTGTAAACAGAGGCCTCGCGCGATGCAACCGGCATATTGGAGGTATTGGCAATAATTACAGTACGTTCCATCAGTTTACGGCCTGTATGCGGATCTTCAAGTTCCGGAAATTCGGTAAATATCTCTACAACCTCGTTGGCACGTTCGCCACAAGCGGCAATTACCACAATATCTGCTTCTGCTTGTTTTGAAATCGCATGTTGTAAAACAGTCTTTCCCGTTCCAAAAGGTCCAGGGATGAAACCGGTGCCTCCTTCCACAATCGGATTGATGGTGTCGATTGTTCGGACACCTGTTTCGAGCAATTTGAATGGACGTGGCTTTTCAAGGTATGCCTTAATCGCCTTCTTTACAGGCCATTTTTGAATCATCGTTAACTGATGTTCAGTTCCATCTTCATCGATCAATACGGCAATCTGTTCATTAATATTGTATTGGCCGGCAGTTATTATTGATTTTACAGTATACTTTCCTTCTAAAATAAACGGAACCATAATTTTGTGAGGCTGACCATTTTCGGGAACTTCGGCAAGCCACGAACCTGCCACAACTTCATCCCCTGCAACCGCTATTGGGGTAAAATCCCAAAGCCGATCAACATCAAGGGGATACGTATAATCACCTCGTTTCAGAAAAATACCCTCCATTTTATCTAAATCGTTCTGTAATCCATCGTAGTTTCGCGATAATATGCCAGGACCTAAAATGACTTCCAGCATATGCCCTGAAAACTCCACTTCATCGCCAATTTTTAGTCCCCTGGTACTCTCAAATACCTGAACATAGGCATTCGAACCAATTACTTTTATAATTTCTGCCATCAGTTTCGTGCCCTTTGTCTCCAGAAAGCAGATCTCATTCTGAGAAACCGGACCATCAGCTTCAACAATTACCAGGTTCGCTATTATACCTTTAACTTTTCCTTTGGTTGACATATGCGTAGATTACTTATTTAATTTATACTCCTCAGGGAATTGGAAAGATCCCCGTAACTGATCGACAAAATCTTTAAATGCCTTGCTTCCAGTTTCATGATTGAGATTAACCCAACGTTCAAGAATCTCTGTTTGAAGTAAATAGGCAAATATATTTTCGATGCTAAAGCGATAATGAAAAACCTTCTCCTCAATCCATGACCATTTTAAAAGATCCATTTTTTTTTCACGTTCAAGCAGATTGGGCTCGTCGGCTATGCGCATTACCTCGTCGAGGTAGGGGAATATGGGTTTAATTCCAAAATCTTTGGCATTGCTACTACGGATCGTCTCTGCCAATTCGCCAGTTCCAACAATTGTTCCAGACAAATCGATGGTGAAATTTCGACTATTAATGGCTGTGAAAATATTGGTAATGTCGAGGTTAAACGCAAACCATT
>JAAFHB010000214.1 GCA_010906965.1 Mariniphaga sp.
AATCCCTTTCCACTCACCGCGGAAAAATCCCCAAATGGTAGCACAAACGATGGTCAGCGACATCAGAATTCCCCAGGCTACAAAACTAAATTCGCCTAATTTACTGGTTCCCATTCCGTAGAAAATATAGTTGATAAACCATAAAAAGCTGGCAAAGGCACACATGGTATAGTTGGTAATCAATGTTTTTGATTCGCCTTTGTAATAATCGTCCAAGGAATTGTTTTTGATACCCAGGTAGATACACCAAATCAAGGTCGAAAGCAGCGATCCTGCAAAAAAGAGTACAAACACAGGGCATATGGCAAACAGTTCGGGTGTACCTGCTTTAACGGTTTCTTCGGCAATCATTTTGCCTTGTTCAAAACCAACCGACATAGATGAACCTGTAACGCCTACAAACAATGCGGCAAAAAGTCCTTTGCGCAAATCAAAATCCGAATTGGCTTTCACTCCTTTCAGTTTTTCGAGTTTGCGGCTTTTTAAAATACCGGCATAAGCAGTAATCCCAATGCCAATGCACGATACGATAAGTCCGGAAATAAGTAAGATACCGCCGTTTCCCTCAAACAACCTGCTCATTCGTCCATCGATCATTGGTGGCAGAAGGGTACCGATTACCATCATCAAACCTAAGGAAATACAGAAGCCCAAAGCCACGCCCAAGTATCGCAAGGACAATCCAAACGTTAAGTTTGCCAATCCGTAAACAGCGCCCAGAATAAAAATGAGCATTAAGTTATCCGACGGAATTGTCTTGTATATCTCCATGAAATTGGGAGCAACAATCAGGCAAATAATCAGCGGCACAATAAGATAGGCAAAAACACTAAAGGTAAGCCACGAACTTTCCCATTTCCATTTAGTTACTTTATCAAACGGAATACTGAAACTACCCGAGGAAAACGCACCAGTAGCAATAATTAAAATTCCGAGCAAGATGCTTGCGCTCATAAGTTTTTGAGGTTTTTAGTACTTAGTTTATAAGTCCGATTGTCGTATTCAGGTAAAATTAATTAGAATACGTTACAAATTTAGTTGATAGCACTTAAAAGAAATAGAACATTTCTGACAATTAATTGCACATTTACGCTATTTGAAGATATTAAATTCCATTACCTTTGAAAAACACTTATCTTTAAACGCATAATATTTCAACCGATGTACCCTGTAGAAATTGGTCAATCGATTTCGATTGAATTAAAAAATATAGCACAATTAGGATTTCCACAGAGCGAGAGCTGGTCGAATATCAATAGTCCGTTTTCCCGGATGTATTTAGTTACTGAAGGTGAAGGTCAATTGGCAATTGGTAATGAAACAATCAAACTCGAAGCCGGTTACCTTTACCTGATTCCGAGTTTTGCGACCTGCAACTACCAGTTTAATGAGGGACTTTCGCACATCTATATCCATTTCGATCTAACCACAAATAATGGTATCAATATTTATCATCTCTTTTCGATATGCAATAAAATCGCGGTAAATAATTTAGATGTCCTCCTGTTTAACAGACTTCTGATGATACTACCCAAAATGGAACTTCCTCATCACGATCCTAAAGTCTATCAGACAAAACCATGGATCACAAAGAAAATAGAATATCAATCAGTCGGACAGTATCTTGAAGCATTGGGAATCATTCGTCAGCTTTTCTCCCGCTTTATCAACTCAGAGCATGAAGGCAACATGAGCAGTTTCATGATTTACAAAATTCAACCCATTTTGGTTTATATTCAAAACAACCTGAACAGCGATATCACAATAGATGAACTTTCTGCACTTGCATTTTTTTCAAAAGACCACTTCACAAGGGTTTTCAAATCAATTATCGGGATGGCTCCCTGTGAGTTCATTATCCGAAAACGCATTGAAAAAGCACAATTTCTTTTGTTGACTACCGATTTGACCCAGTCGCAGATCATCGAAAAAACCAACTTCAAGAGTGTTTCCTATTTTTGCCGTATCTTTAAGAAATATACGAATTACACACCGGTTGAATACCGCAAGCAGCGGATCAACCCGGTTTAAAAAGCAAGTCATTTTTTAATTAATATAAAGATGGAATCTGAACACAAAAAATCGAACAACGAAACTGGTAACAGAACCAGTCGCCGTGAGTTTTTTAAGCGAACAACTGCTATTGCAGGCGGATCTGTTCTTTTATCCGCCCTTCATTCCAATTTGTTTGCAGAAATCACAAAACCGGATGATCCTCGGCTAATTACCGAAACCATTCGGTACGCGGGTGTAAGCGGTCCCATGATTGCTTATTTAGCCCGGCCATCGGGTAAAAAGAAACACCCTGCAGTCATTGTGATTCACGAAAACCGGGGACTTCAGCCACACATCAAAGACGTTACCCGTCGGATGGCGCTCGAAGGATTTGTTGCTCTTGCCCCCGATGCTTTATCTCCCCTGGGCGGAACGCCTGAAAAACCCGAAGATGCAGGCCCAATGTTTCAGAAACTCGATTACGAAGCCACAAAACAGGACTTCACGGCTGCCGTAAAATACCTGAAGACGAATCTCCTCACAACCGGAAAGGTTGGATGTACCGGATTTTGCTGGGGTGGCGCGATGACCAATCATGTTGCTGTAAATGCGCCCGATTTGGATGCAGCAGTTCCTTATTATGGCAGTCAGCCGAAAGCAGAGGAGGTACCTAAAATAAAGGCCCCTCTCCTATTGCATTATGCGGGAAATGACGAGCGCATAAACAAAGGAATTCCCGAGTTTGAGGCAGCGCTGCGAAATGCAAAAATTCAGTATCAACTCTACATGTACGAAGGGGCGCAACATGCCTTTAACAATGATTCGAACCCGGAACGCTATAACAAAGAGGCCGCTGATCTTGCCTGGAAAAGAACAATTGAGTTTTTTAAGAAGAAGCTGAAATAATCAATAATTGCTGATCCTAAATTATTCATCATTGCGACTACTCTCACGCCAGACTTTTGCAACCTGCTCAACAAATGGCTTGCAATAATTAAAAAACAGCTTGTAACCTTCGCATAAATAGTTTAGACCCGGCTCACCATCGGGTGTATCCGTAAAACGATCTTTCGGGCAGGCACCATTGCACATTTCCCTCACATTACATTGAAGACAATAGTCTGGAAGTGTGGTCAATTTAGCCTGCCCGAATGCTTTCTGCGCCGGACTTTCAAGAAGCTGTTTCAATGGTGTTTCGTGAATATTTCCCATAAGATGACCTTCGTTAACAAAATGATCGCACGAATAAAAATCGCCATTGTGCTCCAGTACAGGCACTCCGCCGCACGTTCTTTTGAAAATACAAAGGGTGTGCTCCAAACCAAATGCAGTCCGCAGCGCTTCTTCAAAAATTTGTATCTTAATTATCCCAATATCCAACGTTTTCCATTCATCGAAAATAATACAAAGAAACTCCCCGAAATCTCTTGCACTGACCGACCGCTCAGAAACCAGATTTCCGGTTGAAGTCTTTTTCTCAACCAACGGAAGAAACGTAATAAATTCAGCCTTCAGACTTTTGAAAAACCGATAAATCTCAAGCGGATAAGGTGCATTCAACGAATTCACAACACAGAGTATTTCAGATGGAATATCATATTGCCGTAAAAGCCCGTAACCCCGTATCACTTCATCGAAACAGGACGCTGCATCTTTCCCAAAACGAAAGGCTGAATGCAGCTTTTCGGGTCCGTCGAGACTGATTCCAACGACAAAATGTTCGTCTTTCAGAAACCGACACCACTCATTGTTGAGT
Organism: Mariniphaga sp.; assembly: GCA_010906965.1. Lineage (GTDB taxonomy): Bacteria > Bacteroidota > Bacteroidia > Bacteroidales > Prolixibacteraceae > JAAFHB01. Next base: position 3,752 of record JAAFHB010000214.1, read on the forward strand.
AGCGTTCCGTTGGTTTGCAATCCGTTGACGACATGCCAATTTTCGGGAAGGTGTTTCTTTTGAAGTGCAACAACGCGCTCAAAAAACGGCAATCCGGCAAGTGTAGGTTCACCGCCATGCCACGAGAAGAAGAGATCCGGTCCGGAAGAGGCCCTGATATGCTGAATAATATATTCCTCCAGCAAATCAGCGGTGATGCAAAAACCAGCATCTCTGTGATAAAGCTGCTGCTTTTCGAGATAATAGCAATATTGGCAAGCCAGGTTACACACAGCACCAACCGGCTTTACAAATACCTGAAAATCATCCATCCGTCATTCGTTATTCGTTCCGAACTATTGCGTCATTGAACCGTTTTGTGGGTTTCGTTTTGTAAACTTACTGTTTTTAGATTAAAAGATTTGGCTTTATAACATTTTGCGTATGCTCGAAAAAAATACAACATTATATATTGGCTAATACTTAACATGATATCTTAAAAAACTAATTCTAAAAATTTCAGCTCAACATGTAACAAAATTCGATACTTATTCGTATTCAATCTAAATAAACGAAAATGCGTTTATTTGACGATTGCTTACAACTTTAAAATCCCATATGAAATTCGCTGTAATATAAGCGTCACGATAATATATCATTCAGATATTTTCTAATATTTAAAAATCAGGATTATGACGACTGTAAATGCTTTTGCAGCTGACACAGCTGGTGGTAAATTAAAACCTTTTAAATACGAATTACCAGAATTAGGAAGTGACCAGGTGGATATTAAGGTCCATTATTGCGGAATCTGCCATTCCGATCTGAGTATGCTTAACAACGAATGGGGAATGACCCAATACCCTTTCGTCCCCGGACATGAAGTTGTAGGTGAAGTAGTCTCAATTGGTAGTGAAGTGAAGAACCTGAAAACCGGAGATTTCGTCGGTGTTGGATGGAATTCATCTTCTTGTATGCACTGCGATCAGTGTATGGGTGGCAATCATCACCTGTGCAATACGGTTGAAGGAACCATCGTTGGTCGTCATGGCGGATTTGCTGATACCGTTCGGAGTCACTGGTCATGGGCAATTCCACTTCCTGAAGGAATCGACCTGCAAAAGGCTGGACCGCTTCTTTGCGGCGGAATTACCGTATTTAGTCCAATTATTTTGGCCGGTGTAAAACCAACTGCAAAAGTTGGCGTCATTGGTATTGGCGGACTTGGCCACATGGCTTTAAAATTGTGAAGTAGTGGCGTTTAGCTCAAATCCTGATAAAAAAGAACAAATATTGGCGATGGGTGCAACCAAAGTGATCAATTCCAAAGACCCAAAAGAATTAGAGAGCATTAAAGGCAGTTTAGATTTTGTGATGAACACCACCAATGTAAGTCTGGATTGGAATTCTTATTTATCAACCCTTGCGCCTAAAGGAAGATTTCACACGGTTGGTGCTGTTTTAGAACCGAAGTCCATACCGGCTTTTTCACTGATCGTGGGTGAAAAATCGGTTGCAGGAAGTCCAACCGGCAGTCCGGCCCTTACCCGGACGATGCTCGATTTTTGTGTTCGTCACAATATATATCCAATCGTTGAAGAGTTTCCGATGGCAAAAGCTAATGAGGCGCTTGAACACCTTGAAAAAGGCAAAGCGAGGTATCGCATTGTGTTAAAAGCCTAAAGAAATGACTTTATTAATTCTTATCACGTTGGATGACAACTAATTTTCTTACAATTTAATTATACGATAATGACAAATGTAGACGTAGTTAAGCAGGCCTATTCAAATTTTGAAACAGGCAATGTGGCGGGAGTATTGGCTTTATTTGACCCTCAGATTGAGTGGTGTGAATGCAAAGGGATGCCATTCGTAAAAGACGACGGCATCTATATTGGTCCGGAAGCCATTGTAGTAAATGTTTTTATGAATCTCCCGGTTTACTTTGATGGATTCAATATTGCAGTCAATGAAATATTTGGAGTAGATACTAAAGTTGTCATGGTGGGTTATTACCAGGGAACAAATAAAGCGACCGGCAACCCTTTTAAAGCCAATGCCACCCATGTTTGGACGTTAAAAGATGGTAAGATAACTCATTTTTTCCAGGCGGTAGATGCCGCTACAATTAACAGTTAAGTAAGGTTCTTGATTATTTTTTATATTTCTATAAAATCGCCTCCGCGAAATGATAGAAAAGATGTTTTTCTTTTCTAATTTTGATACTTATTCATCCTTGTTTAGGAGTTTATAATGAAAAGTGAAGAAGCCTCGGGTGTACCAACGGGGCTTCGATTTTTAGCTGGCACGATCGTGATAACTATCGGACTCTAATCCTTTAAATTATATAAAACCAACAAGGGAGATTCTAAAATTTAATTATGTGACATTCAGATATTTATTGTTATATTTGTCTTATTGAATCAGAAATTATACATTCTATGAGCAAAACTTATAAGTCACAAGGAAAAAAAGATTATTCGATGAGCAATTCGCTGTCTATCACCTTTCTGAAATGGGTAATCCTATTGAGTCAATAAGTAAAGCTATTGATTTTGGGTTATTTCGTACTTTTCTTAAATCGAGACTTCCTAATATCACATGCCATATAATTGTGTCTGCCATGGCAATGGCATTGAGTTTGGAGAAAGGTTAAAGGGGTAAAGGTTAAAATGTTTAAAAGCATCAATTGATTTATTATTCCTGATATTGCAAGTAATTAAGCTTTTAAATTGTTTTCTTTGATAAAACTATAAAATTTCGTAACGTCAATGTTGATTATTTTACCATTTGCACATTTTTTCTGCATTATTGTCTACATCTACCTTGCTGTTTTAATATTAATCAAAGACCCTAAGATTTTACTGAATAGAGCAAGTTCAGCAATCATGATCTGTTTTGCCTTGTGGAACTTTGGAGATATCTTTATACATTTCCCGAACAGTTCGCTTTCAAAAGAAACTGCGCAATTATTGCAGAATATTTCTTCCATCGGATGGGTTTCATTTGTCATTGCCATTTTATATTTTTCGATTGCCTTTTCGAAAAGGGGAAAGCTGCTGAAGGAAAAATGGTTACTCACAATTCTTTACATACTGCCTTTGATTTTTATTTACAAGCAATGGACAAATTGTTTATTGGTAAATCCGGTAAGACAACCTTACGGCTGGTCGTTTAGCATGGCAGACTCCATCTGGGTCAATTTATTTTATGTTTACTATTTATTGTTGACGCTATTATCACTCTATCTTATCTTTTTGTTTGGGAGGAAAACAAAAATAACAATCGAGAAAAAACAGGCACAAATCATTTCCTATTCAATAGTTGCCAGTTTGTTATTTGGAACGCTGTTTGATGTAGGGATTCCTGAAATGGGTCTTTTTAGTATTCCCACGATCGGAGATCTTTTAATTTTTATTTGTGCAATCGGTTTCTTCTATGCCATCTATAAATACCAGTTTCTAAAGATTACCCCTGCCATTGCGGCTGAAAACATTATCAATTCGATGGATGAGTTATTGATACTTTTAAACCACGAAGGGAATATCCTCAATGTGAATAAGGCTGCCTTGGATTCATTACATTATAGCCATGATGAATTGGAAGGAAAATCGATTAAAATGCTTTTACAGGAAGAGGATTTTAAAACATCTCTGCTGGAAAAAATTACCGAAGAAGTAATTATAAAAAATCATAGTGGACATCTGCTGACAAAAAAAGGAAAATCCGTTCCGATCATCTATTCAGGTACCCCCTTAAAAAATGAAGATAAGATAATAATCGGGACTGTTTTTATCGCAAGAGATATTACTGAGGACGAGCTTAACAGGGTAGAATTAATCAAAGCCAAAGAGAGAGCCGAAGAAAGCGACCGTTTGAAATCTGCATTTCTTGCTAACATGAGCCACGAAATCCGTACGCCAATGAATGGTATTTTGGGGTTTGCAGGGCTACTCAAGGAGCCAGATCTCACTGGTGAAGAGCAGCAGGAGTTTATCGGTGTCATCGAGAAAAGTGGCGCTAGAATGCTGAATATCATCAACGACATTATGTGTATCTCAAAAGTAGAAGCCGGACAAATGGAGGTTTCCATTTCGGAGACGAATATTAACGAGCAGATCGATTATATCTATACGTTCTTCAAGCCAGAAGCGGCAAATATTGGGATTCAGTTTTTATGTAATAAGCCGTTGTCTGGCAATGATGCAATTATAAAAACAGACAGGGAAAAGGTCTATGCCATCCTGACCAACCTTGTTAAAAACGCGCTTAAATT
>JAAFHB010000013.1 GCA_010906965.1 Mariniphaga sp.
GACTGGTCGGTGGGAGAGGTGATAAAAACCATTAAACGACTGGGACTTGAGAAAAATACCATCATCATTTTATCGAGCGACAACGGTCCTGTAGTAGATGATGGTTACAAAGATCAGGCAGTTGAACTGCTTGGTAATCACAAACCCGCAGGCGAATTCAGGGGTGGAAAGTACAGCAGTTTCGAAGGTGGTACAAGGGTTCCCGGAATCGTCAGTTGGCCAGGGACGGTAAAACCGGGAGTGTCGGATATGCTACTTTGTCAGATTGACATGTTAGCTTCATTTGCTGAAATTCTAAAAGTTAAACTTCCATCCGGCGCCGCGCCCGACAGCGAAAATCACCTGAACGCCTGGCTTAATAGAGGTGGGAAAGGGAGAGCGTATTTGGTATTGCAAAATGTAAATAACAACTTATCGATTGAAAACGGAACCTGGAAATTTATAGCTCCCGGGAAAGGAGCTGCCTATAATCCGCTGACCAATACAGAAATGGGAAATCTCGACAAAGATCAATTGTATAATCTATCAACTGATTCGGGAGAGAAGGTCAATGTTGCTGCCCAAAATCCGAAAATTGTCGATAAACTTCGTACAAGATTGAATCAGATAAAAGGAAGGAAATAACTTAGTAAATCAATGTCGTTATTTTATCAATTGTAATCGTTGCAAAATCTGTCGCCGCGATGCGGCTTTTAAAATGATAATCGAATATTATTCTACCAAACTATCGGTGCGATGCACCTTAAATGGCATTGAATAACCGCATAGCGGTGGAAGTTTGGTATAATGATAATCGTATTATTCTCCCAACTATCGGTGCGATGCACCTTAAATGGCATTGAATAACCGCATAGCGGTGGAAGTTTGGTAGTAGAAATCTGATAATCATCGCATGAAAGCCGCATCGCGGCGACAGGTAGATTACCATTAATAAATACGACGTCATCCGGTTATTCGAAAATAGTATAGATTTCACAGAATAATAGGACCGTGTTTCCTATTAAAATGAATATTTTAGCACATTATAATTGCCATGAAAAATATACTTCTTACGACCACTTGTTTAGCAACATTGGCAGCTTGCTCAACGGCCAAAAATCAAAGCCAGGAGCTGATAAAAAAGCCGAACATCCTTTTTATTCTTGCCGACGATTTGGGTTATACCGACCTGAGTTGCATGGGCAGTAAATATTATGAAACGCCCAACATCGATCAGATTGCCCAAAGAGGTATGGTATTCACCAATGGTTATGCTGCCTGTCAGGTGAGTAGCCCTTCGCGAGCCAGCATTTTAACCGGGAAATTTCCCGCCCGGCATGGGATTACCAATTGGATTGGTGAAGCTTCCGGAGAAGACTGGCGAAAGATGAACCGTCATTCAAAATTACTCCCGGCCGATTATGTGCATAATCTTACCAAAGAGTTTGTTACGCTACCGGAGGCGTTGAAACAGGAAGGTTACAAAACTTTTTTTGCGGGTAAATGGCATTTAGGCGAAAAGGGTTCCTGGCCTGAAGATCATGGATTTGATATTAATAAAGGCGGATGGGATGCAGGCAGTCCAAAGGGTGGCTATTTTTCTCCGTTTGAAAACCCCAATCTTCCGGATGGACCCAAAGGTGAAAACCTGGAAATGAGACTGGCTAAAGAAACAGCTAAATTCATGAAAGAGAATAACGATAAGCCATTTTTAGCTTACTTATCGTTTTACGCAGTTCACGGCCCTATTCAAACCACACAAACAAAGTGGAAGAAATATCGCGATAAGGCGGAGAAAATGGGTATTTCGGAAAGCGGTTTTGCGATGGAACATCACTTGCCATACCGGCTGCATCAGGATAATCCGGTTTATGCCGGGTTAGTTGAGTCGATGGATGACGCCGTCGGCTTGGTTTTGAATACACTGAAAGAACTTGGGCTGGATAAAAATACGATTGTGATTTTCACCGGTGACAACGGCGGCGTTACTTCCGGCGATGCTTATTCAACCAATAATTCACCGCTTCGTGGTGGTAAAGGTTACCAATGGGAGGGAGGCATTCATGAACCGTATTTTATTCAAATACCGTGGATGAATCTGGCTGGTAAAAAGTGCGATGTTCCGGTTTCGGGGACCGATTTTTACCCCACGATTCTTGACCTGGCCGGATTGCCGTTAAGACCTGATCAGCACAATGACGGTGTCAGCCTGTTACCACTCCTGAAAGGCGGACAGATTGCCGAACGTTCGCTGATCTGGCATTATCCGCATTACGGAAATCAGGGTGGCGATCCTTCATCTGTCATCCGGAAGGGTGATTGGAAACTGATCTATTATTACGATGATGGACATGAGGAATTATACAATCTGAAATCTGATCTTTCGGAAACAACCGATGTTTCAGCGAAAAATCCGGAGATTGCCAGCCGGTTACTTTCAGAATTGTTTGATTATCTGAAAAATGTGGGAGCGAAATTTCCGCGGAAAGATCCGGAATACAATGCCCAGGCTGAAAAAGAGTATGAGCAAAATATCGTAGATAAGCTTTGGCCGAGCCTGGAAAAACAGCGAAAAGAAATGTTGTCGTCCGAATTCAAGCCAGATAATGACTGGTGGGGGAGTGTAGTGACAAAAGACTGAGCTGATTCATGAAGCGGATAATTCTGACTCCCTTTGAAAGAACGAAGGTCGAATAAAACAGATTGAAATTAAACAACTACTAAACTTTATATAAATGCACAAGAATACATTGATTGGAACGGCTTCACTTTGCATCTTTTCAGGGTTGGCGCAAGGAGCTGCATTTCAGACAATAAAAGAGAATCAGCCCAACATTATCTATATTCTGGCTGATGATTTGGGGTATGGTGATTTGAGTTGTTATGGTCAAAAACGATTTAAGACACCGAATATTGACCGTTTGGCCCGGGAAGGGATGCTTTTCACGCAGCATTATGCAGGAAGCACCGTTTGCGCACCTTCGCGTTCATCACTTATGACCGGTCTAACCACTGGGCATACGCCAATCCGTGGGAACAAGGAAGTGAAACCTGAAGGACAGTGGCCCATGCCCGCAGAGACCTTTACAATTGCAGAAATGCTCAAAGCCGCAGGATACGTAACAGGAGGATTTGGAAAGTGGGGACTGGGATACCCGGCTTCAGAAGGAGATCCTAACAACCAGGGATTTGATGAATTTTTCGGTTACAACTGCCAGCGTCTGGCCCATAATTACTATCCTGTTCATCTTTGGAACAACCAGGAAAAAATAGTCCTGCAAGGGAACAGCGGCAATAAGTTCGAAGAATATGCACCGGAACTAATCCATCAGCGGGCATTGCAATTTATTGACAGAAATAAAGATAAACCTTTTTTTCTGTACTACCCGACCACTATTCCACATGCTGAATTATTGTTGCCTGATAAATATATAAAGGCTTTCCGGGGTAAACTATTACCTGAAAGAACCTTCACCGGGGCAAAATCAGGCGCTGCGGGTTTCAGAGACGGCGCTTATGGAACGCAACCAGAAGTTCATGCAGCATTTGCTGCCATGGTGACTTTGCTGGACAAACAGGTTGGTGAAATTGTTGGTAAACTGAAAGAACTCGGTTTGGAAAAGAATACGATTATCATTTTTAGCTCTGATAACGGCCCTCACCAGGAAGGGGGAGCTGACCCCGATTATTTCGACAGCAATGGTCCGTTGAAAGGTTACAAACGTGATTTGTACGAAGGAGGAATCCGCGAACCTATGATTGCCTGGTGGCCGGGAAAGATCAAGACGAAATCAACTTCAAATCTCATTTCAGCATTTTGGGACGTGATGCCCACGCTTGCTGATCTGGCTGGTATCAAAACCCCTGAAAACATTGATGGTATTTCATTTCTGCCCACCTTACTGGGCAAGGAAGATCAGAAAAAACACGAAACCATGTACTGGGAATTCCACGAATTAGGTGGCAGACAGGCTATACGTAAAGGTAATCTGAAGCTGGTCCGCAATCAAGTGCTGGATTCGTCAAGAACAACTACCGAATTGTATGACCTGAGTGCAGACATTGCCGAAAAAAACAATATTGCTGATAAATATCCTGAAATTGTTGCGGAACTTATAAAACGAATGGCTCAGTCAAGAACTCCATCGGATGTTTTTAATTTTCAATCTCCAACAATAATTAAGTAAAGCTTTATATCATTCCTTATTTTCAGCAATAAATTATATAACTTCGCCACAATTCAATGTTAAGGCATGAGTTTATACCAAACGAATACGGATTCTAATTTTTCCGAAGAACTTTTCATCTTTGAGCGAATGGCTAACGGAGATGAGCTTGCTTTGCGATTCTTATTTGATAAGTATTATGATTCTTTGTGCAACTATGTGAATCTTTACGTTCGAAATAAATTGGTTTCGGAGGACATTGTACAGGATCTTTTTATTTATCTCTGGGAAAAAAGGAAAATTATCAGGTTGAATACTTCTGTTAAATCATACTTGTTTCATTCCTGCCGTAACAAATATCTTAATTATCTTCGAAACGAAAAATGCCATTTGGCGATTAAACTAGAAGTTGATTCTGGTGTTGAAAAAATTGCACATCCGACTGATAATAAATTTGATGCTATTCAATTGGAAGGAATTATCAATAAGTCTGTTCAAAATCTTCCACCTCGTTGCCGGGAAGTTTTTATGCTTTATAAAAATGAGGACCTTTCCTACAAGGAGATCGCTTTTAAAATGGATATCTCCGTAAAAACTGTTGAGAATCAAATGACAATTGCCCTTAAAAAATTAAAAGAGCAACTCGCACCTTACTACGATCAGATTTTTGCCTTGCTTTTGATCGGTTTGTTTGGAAAATAGAAAGTTAATTTCGGGTAACTAAAGCCGGAAAGCCTTTCAAATCAGAACTGAAGGTTAGTTTTTTTGAAACTGCATCACAGGGAGTTAAATCGCGACTACTTCAAAAATATTTACTTGTTCTTCAATTGCACGCTTTAATCTGAAGTTCCATAAACCAATGTTACAAAAATAAATCAATTTCCTTTGGGGGTTTTGTTCTACTCTCGTGCCTTGTCTATGTAAAGAAATTACATAAATGGTAGAAAATATTTATAGAAAATTAATTATTAGGGAGCTTAAGGGTGAAGTTTCGACTGAAGAGGCGCAAATAATCGACAAATGGATCAAAGAAAGCCCTGAAAACCAAAAATTATATAATGAGTTATGGTCTGCTTTTCAGTTGACATCACCGGATGTCGAACTTTTTATTCCTGATAAAGAGATAGCCTGGGCGAATATCAGCAATAAAATATCAGTTCCGCTGAAAAGAAGATCTTTGATTATCCAACTTTCAAGTATTGCTGCAGCTGCAGTTATATTTTTTCTGATTGGTTTTGCTATCCGGTATTCAACGACAGAAAAACTTCCATCCTCCTTTTTAAACCAGTATTCAACAGTAGTAGTTCCCGAAGGGCAAAAGTCTATGATTATTCTTCCCGATGGCTCGCAGGTTTGGCTGAACTCGGGTACTGTTTTAAAATATAAAAGCAGTTTCAATTCTCAAATTCGTGAGGTTGAAATAACAGGAGAGGGCTATTTCGAAGTGACGAAAGACAATTCCCGAATGTTCAGGGTGAATACGGGTAACGTTTCTGTTGAAGTTTATGGTACTGCTTTTAATATAAGGAATTACAAAGAAGATAAAAAACTTGAAGTTACGGTTGAAAGAGGGAGGGTTGGTTTAGTGAAAGAAGGGAACAAATTAACCGAACTCACCAAAGGGGGCCAGGCATTAATCAATGAGGGAAGTGATGAAATGCTTTTAAGTAACGTAAAGGTTGATGTTGTTACAGCCTGGAGAAATAATGAGCTTATTTTCAATGCTACACCGTTGGAAGAGCTGACGAAGTATCTCGAAAGGTGGTATGGAGTCAATATTACCATTGAGGAAAAAATGAAGAAGAAACACAATTATACTTTTAAAGTTAAAACTGAGTCGCTTAGAGAGTTACTTGAATTATTAAAAGTGATTACCCCGCTTCAGTACAAAATTGATGGTAAAAACGTGACGATCAGGTATTCGAACCAGGGTTAAAGAGAAAGGTGGAAAATAAAATTTTAAAATTCAATCGAGTTCACATAAAACTAAGCGTTATTTTATTGAGGACAAGAAGCATTTAACACAATTTAAACTTAAATATGCAGCTTATGAGGTAACAAAAAAATCAACTAAAAAAAATACAGGTCTGCCAATATGACAAACCTGTACATCTAAATGTGTAAAATAATTAATTATCAGCATCTTATAATGCATTTATTGGCGTTTATGCATTAAACTAAGTTGCTTTAAACACTTATCAAAAATATGAAAAAAAAACATCAATCCGAAGGACTGCTTTTTTTTAAGGTCCCCTTTATGAAAATTTTGCTGACTATGAAACTAATCGTTGTATTGATTTGCTTTACAGGTCTCTTAAGTAGTATGGGTGAAACCTATGCCCAAAGTACTAAATTGACGATGAATCTGAAAAATGTAGCTTTAAAGGAGGTTCTGCAAAAAATCGAGAATCAGACTGACTTTTCCTTTATGTACGATAATAACAAGATCGATGTTACCAGGAAGGTCAATGTCGAGGCAGTAGAGAAAAATTCTATCTCAATTATTTTCAGATAAGGCTGTTAATTATGAGGTAATCGACCGCCATATTATCCTTATGCCAACTGGTTCCTCACTACCAGCAACGCAACAAGGGAAAAAAATTACCGGTAAAATTACCGACTCTTCGGGAGCTTCGTTACCAGGTGTTTCTGTAGTAGTGAAAGGAACTACCACAGGAGTAATTACCGATTCCAATGGTATTTATTCAATATCCAATATTCCTGAAAATGCCACTTTGCAATTTTCGTTTGTTGGAATGAAAACTCAGGAAGTTGTTATTGGCGGCAAAACAATTGTTAATTTGGTTCTTGCTGAAGATGCCATTGGAATTGAAGAAGTAGTGGCTATTGGGTATGGAACAATAAAGAAAAGCGACCTGACAGGCTCGGTTTCTTCTTTACGGAAAGATGACTTAAATAAAGGTGTAAGCTCAACTATGACAGGACTTTTGCAAGGTAAAGCTGCTGGTGTTCAGATCACTCAAGCCAGCGCTGAGCCCGGTGGTGGCACGACCGTTCAGATTCGTGGTGCTGGCTCAGTTAATGCAGGATCAGGACCTTTATATGTTATTGATGGTTTGCCAATCGAAAATGGCCAGGTTATATCAGATGGCGGTGGTTTAATGCCCGAAGCCCGTGTTCCGAGAAGTCCGCTTAGCAGTATTAACCCTGCTGACATTGAGTCAATAGAAATTTTAAAAGATGCATCGGCAACTGCCATTTATGGTTCCAGGGGTGCCAACGGTGTAATTTTGGTAACCACAAAGAAAGGTTCTACTGGAGCAATGAAGATTAGTTACAGCGGATATTCAGGTATTCAAACTCCTGTAAATATGATTGATGTGCTTAATGCGGAGGATTATAAAAGAATACTCAACCAGATTTTAGATACTCCAGGATCAAATGTTTCGCAAACTGAGCGAGTTGGCGATATTCAAGGTGGTGGAACCAACTGGCAAAATGAATTATTGAGGGATGCCGTTGTTCAAAGTCACAGTTTGTCGTTCACTGGGGGAAATAACGGGACCAAATACTTTGCTTCGATGAATTATTTCGATCAGGATGGAGTTTTGAAAACTTCTGGCTACAAGCGATATGACACCAGACTGAATCTTGAACATAAAGCGAACAAAATGCTTTTTGGCGTTAATTTCTCTACTTCATATACTCATGACAACATTGTACCCGTAGGCTTTAGTACTAACGAAGAAGGTAGTGCACTATATGATGCCAGGGGTTTTGACCCTACATACAGTATTTATGATTCAAACGGTGCCTATCAGACATCATCAATGCTCAATCTGGATAATCCTTTGGCCATGCTTTACGGTAAAACCAGTGAAACTGATAATTACAGAACGTTGGGTACAGTTTATGGTGAATATGCCATTTTAAAAGGCTGGACTGCAAAGCTGAATGTGGGTATAGATACAAGGAACAGCCGGCGAGATAGTTATGTGTCGCGATTAACAAAAGATGGAAGGGCAAATTCAGGAGTGGGAACTATTCTTACCGGTACACGAAATAATTACCTGGGCGAATTCACCACCACATACAATCGTGAATTAAGTAACAAAAGTAGTTTGACTGCTATGGCTGGTATTACCTACCAGAAATTTATCAGTCTCAATTTTCAAGGTACAGGAAGAGGTTTTCCGGTTGATGAAACAAAAACCAACAACATGGAAATGGCTAATGCAGCATATTATACGATGGGCAGTTCAAAGAGCAACAACAAGCTTCTCTCGTATATTAGCCGATTAAACTACAACCTGTTAGATAGGTATCTTTTCACTGCTACCTTACGTGTTGACGGATCCACCCGCTTTGGTGCAAATAGCAAATTTGGCTATTTCCCTTCAGGAGCGTTTGCATGGAAAATGAGCGAAGAAGAATTCATCAAAAAGCTTAACCTTTTCAGCTCTCTGAAATTCAGAGCCAGTATTGGACGTACAGGAAACCAGGATATTGGCAACTTTCTTTCGCTTACAACTTTTGGAACAGGCTCTTCAGTTATCTTAGGTGGACAACAATATGTTACACTTGCTCCTTCCAGACTTGCCAATCCTGACCTAAAATGGGAGACAACCGAACAAATCAATATTGGTTTCGATATTGGATTCTTTGCAAACCGAATATCCGCTTCGTTGGATTATTTCCAAAAGAATACATTCGATATGTTATTTGCTTTACCAGTTCCTGCATCAACAGGTTATACTTCTATCATGTCGAATATCGGGAATATTAAAAATGATGGTTTTGAATTAACTATTGATTCAAGAAACCTTCAGGGAAAGCTTAAGTGGAATTCAAGTTTGAATATCAGTACTTTGAAAAATAGGGTGACTGACATTGGTGCAATCAGCCAAATTCTTCATACAGGTGCTGGTCAGTCAACCACTCAGATTGCGATTATCAAAGTTGGCGAAACTTTGAATTCATTCTACGGATATAAAACCGATGGAATCTGGCAATCTCAGGCTGAGATTACAGCATCAGGAACAAAAGATCCTGTTAAACCTGGCGATGTGAAATATTTGGATCAAAATGGCGACAATGTGGTTAATACCAATGATCGCGTTATTTTGGGGAAATCAATACCTTCATTAACTTTGGGTTTGACCAATAACTTCTCATACAAGAATTTTACTCTTAATTTCTTTATTGATGCCGCAACTGTTGTGAGTATGCTAAATAACTCAAAAGTTGAAACTTACTATCCGGTCAGTCATCGTCGAAACAGAATGGCCGAACCTTTTCTGAACCGTTGGACTGCCGATAATCCTTCATTAAAATATCCTTCTTTTGTTAATCTTGCAGGTCAGGGGAACAAAGCAGTGAGTGATCTGACTGTTGAAGATGCTTCATATATCCGACTTCAGTCAGTGCAGCTCAGTTATGATGTGCCACTGAAAAATCACAAAATTTTTGACCGGGTTAACATATATGTTAGCGGACAAAATTTATATACTCTGACTAATTATTCAGGACAGGATCCTACAACAAACTCGAATGGGAACAGTAGTTTGAAGATTGATTTCAATTCATACCCTGTTGCCAGAACATATACTTTAGGAATTGAATTAGGTTTTTAATTTAAATCAGTTAACATTATGAAATTAAGATATATATTCATCCGTTTTGCTGGTATCAGCCTTATTGTTTACCGGCTGTAAAGAACAACTAAAAGAAGAAGTTTATTCTCAACTTGATCCGAAGACCTTATTCAGTTCTGCCAATGGAATTGAACGAGTTTTATTCAGTGCCTATAGTGATGCACAGATTAGCGGTAATTTTGGTGGCAATCTCTGGTTTCAGGAAGAATGGACCTGCGATCAATTATGGGAAACCGGGGGTTCTGTAAATTTGCAGGCTGTTGTCATGTTAGCGTTCACTTGGGATGCTTCTTATCCAACTCAGTGGACTGGATTGTGGAACAATTGTTACTACTCAATCAGAAACTGTAACCTTGTTTTGGAAAATATCGATCAATCGCCGGTTGATGCAACAACAAAAGATCGTTTAAAAGCAGAGGCTCGCTTTGTAAGGGCATCAGCATTCTATATTCTTTACACCGAATGGGGAGCGGTTCCGCTACGTTTAACAACTACTGGTGATAATGCAATGGCTCGTTGCACTGATGCTGAAATGCTGGCTTTTCTTGAAAAAGAGTTCACTGAAACGACCGATGTACTTCCTAACAATGGCGAGATCTCGGGCTATCAATATGGACGGGCCACAAAAGGTGCAGCTTTAGGCTACCTGACTAAATTTTTCCTGAATACCAGGCAGTGGCAAAAATGTGCAGATGCATCAAAAAAACTGATGGATTTGGGGAAATACCAATTATGGCCAGATTATACCACTTTGTTTGCTGTTGAGAACGAAGAAAAACAAAAAGAATCTGTATGGGTATACCCTTGTAGTCCTCTTACTCCGGGCAATGAATTTATTAATGGTTCGTTTCCTCCTGAATATAAATCTAAAGTTGACGGAAGTTATCCATTCTTGTCAAATATGCGCAACTGGGCTAGAATGGACCGCATAAAAGATTCATTTTTTAACTCTTCTGATCCCGCTGACAAACGTAAAAATGTCATTGTAACTCAATACATCAATACTGCCGGGAAAACGATTTCGTTACTAAATCAGGATAATACCCGTTCATTCAAATATCCGCCAGATCCTAATGCTGTTGCAAACAGTCATGGAAATGACCTGGCTGTTATTCGCTACTCGGATATTTTATTGTCGCGAGCCGAGGCATTAAACGAACTAAGCGGACCAACTCAGGAAGCTATGGATTTAATCCAGATGGTTAGAAGCAGAGCTGGTTTAACATTACCACTTGTTCTTGCGAATTTCTCAAAAGAAACATTACGTGCCCGTATACTTGATGAAAGGGGATGGGAATTCTTTGGTGAAAAACTAAGAAGGCAAGACTTAATCCGTCATGGAAAGTTTATCAGTTCTGCACTTGCCAGAGGCATCAAAAATGCCGATGACCACCACAAACTTTTTCCTATTCCTCAAACTGAAATTAATGCCAATCCACTGTGTAAACAGAATCCTGGATATTAATTCTTAGGCTCATTAACCATTAATCCATCCCTGTATCAGCAGGTGCAGGGATGGATTATTCTACTGTACTTATGTGATTTAATCGAATGTTTTATCTCATACCTGACTATTCAAATACAACTGATCCGGTTGATTATTGATTTTATTAATTATACCAACGAGCAATGAAAAATACCATCAGTTTTTCTTTCGGTGCAATTTCGCTTTTGTCTTTCAGTCTGAATTGTTTTGCCCAACAGAAGCCGAATATCGTTATTTACCTTGCCGATGATCAGGGTCAGAATGATTGCTCCGTATATGGTGCCAAAGTGTTACAGACCCCTACCGCTGAGATGCTGGCCAATGCAGGGCTCAATTTCAATAATGCCTTTGTCGCTTCACCTGCCGCCATTATTCAAAAATACTTTATACGTCCTAATGAAAAATTTTACGATATACAGAATGATCCATTTGAGCAATTAAATCTGATTGATAGCAAAATACATCAGAAACAAATCAGAAAAATGCGTTTATTGCTTGATAATTGGATGCTAAGACAGGGTGATGCAAAAAGTGTTTTCGAAACTCCGTACCCTGTTTCCGGACCAAAACCTCATGAACTAGGAATTAAGTAATCCAGGAGGAAACACCAAATAAAAATCAAATCAATATAAACTAATGAAACGAAAAGCTATAATTACAGCGCTGGTGACTTGCGCAGCGATTACCTTATCAGCCCAAAAAGGTGAAAAACCAAACCTGGTTTTGTTTATGGCCGACGATTGTTCGTATTACGATTTAGCTTGTTATGGCAATGTTGATTCCAAAACACCAAATATCGACAAATTTGCAACTCAGGGCATTCGGTTTACTAAAGGATACCAGGCCGCACCAATGTGTTCCCCTACAAGACACAATCTCTTAACAGGATTGTCGCCGGTTAAGACAGGTGCTTATCCTAACCATACAATGGCTCACGAAGGAACATTAAGTATCGTTCAACACCTTAAACCTGCGGGTTACCAAGTTGCATTGATTGGGAAATCTCACGTTCAGCCTGCATCTGTATTCCCGTGGGACCTTTATGTGCCATTAACTAAGAGTAATGACATTAATTTTGCCTCTGTAGATTCTTTCATTCAGGAATGTACTTCAAAACATCAGCCGTTTTGCCTATTTGTAATGTCTAACCAACCACATACACCATGGAATAAGGGGAACCCTGATCTGTTTGATCCTGAAACAATCAAACTTCCGCCGTTTTATGTTGATATTCCTGAAACCAGAAAAGGGTTTTGTAAATATTTGGCCGAAGTCAATTATATGGATGGAGAATTCGGGACCCTTCTTGGAAAGTTGGATAAATACAAGCTGGCTGATAAATCAGTGGTGGTTTATTTAAGTGAGCAGGGCAACAGCCTTCCTTTTGCCAAATGGACCTGTTATGACGCCGGAGTTCATTCGGCTTATATGGTGCGCTGGCCGGGAGTTATCAAGCCAAAAACAGAATCGGATGCCATTGTTGAATATGTCGATATTGTGCCCACATTTCTCGAAATTGCAGGGATTGCACCTGCCGCACCTATCGACGGGAAAAGCCTTGTCCCACTGCTTGAAGGAAAAGTAAAGGAGCACAAACAATATACTTTCTCGCTTCAAACTACCAGGGGTATTTACAGTGGCAGCGAATATTACGGAATCCGTTCGGTAGCCGATA
Organism: Mariniphaga sp.; assembly: GCA_010906965.1. Classification (GTDB taxonomy): domain Bacteria; phylum Bacteroidota; class Bacteroidia; order Bacteroidales; family Prolixibacteraceae; genus JAAFHB01. Next base: position 12,922 of record JAAFHB010000013.1, read on the forward strand.
AAAAATACCGTTATATCGTCAATTTAACTCCGGAAGCAACATTCCAAAATACGGAAACTAACGGACCACTTTTTAAAAAATGGAAGGAAAAAGCTAAAACAGATGCAACTGCAAAATGGGAAACCGATAAATTTCAGCATCGTCCTGTTATAGAATTATACAATCTCGAGGCTGATAAATATTGTATGGACAACATTGCCAACAAATCTGAAAACCGGGCAGTTATTGTACGGATGGATAAGGCTTTGAAAGAATGGATGGTTTCCTGCGGTGATAAAGGACAGTCCACAGAAATGGAGGCACTTCAGCACCAATACATTAATTCTAAGGGTAAAATAGGTGAAGAGTAATTAAACAACAATAAGCAAAACACATGCATAGAAATTCAATTTTAACGCTTGCCTCAGTACTAACATTTAATATTTCCATGGCTCAAAAGCCCAACATTGTTTTGATCCTGACCGACGATATGGGATTTAGCGATGTTGGCTGTTACGGAGGCAATTTTGCCCCTACACCCAATATTGACAAGATGGCCAGAGAGGGTGTCAAGTTTACCCAATATTACAGTTCATCGCCAATTTGTTCACCCTCCCGAACCGGAATACTAACCGGGATGGCTCCTGCCAGGTGGAATATTACCAGTTATCTTCACGATAAAGCAGGAAATGGGAAATGCGAACAAGCCGACTTTCTGGATTCATCGGCACCTTCCATTGCCCGGACAATGAAAACAGCAGGCTATACCACCGGTCATTTCGGTAAATGGCATATGGGAGGAGGTCGTGATGTAACCGAGGCACCTGGTTTTAAAGCCTACGGATTTGATGAACATTCTAGTACCTATGAAAGCCCGGATCCAGACCCACTTTTAACGGCAACAGACTGGATTTGGTCAGGACAGGACAGTATCAAACGCTGGAACAGGACAGCCTATTTCGTTGACAGAACCCTCGATTTTTTAAAACGGCATAAAGGCACTCCTTGTTATGTCAACCTCTGGCCTGATGATGTCCATACACCATGGGTCCCAAGCCAGGAAAGATTTGAAAAATATCCAAAAGGAACAGCCGAGGAAATCGATTTTAAGGCTGTTTTGGATGAATACGACCATCAAATGGGGCGGTTATTTGCCGGATTAAAACAATTGGAAATTGATGAAAACACCTTGGTCGTCTTTACCAGTGACAATGGGCCTATGCCCAGTTTCAAAGGTTCGCGTTCGGGTAATTACCGGGGTTCCAAAGCGTCATTGTATGAAGGTGGTACACGGTTACCCTTCATTGTACGTTGGCCCGGTCATACACCAGAGGGGAAAGTCGATCAACAGTCAGTACTTTCTGCCAATGATTTCTTTCCAAGTTTGTGTGCTCTGGCTGGTGCAAAAATGCCGACAGGTTTTGCCTTCGACGGGAAAGAAAAAAGTAGTGTATTTCTTGGGAAACCTTCTGATGAAAGTCGTACCTTGTATTGGGAATATGGACGAAATAATGAGGCATTCAGTTTCGCGAAAGGGAGGGACCGCAATCCAAATTTAGCTATCCGGGATGGCAACTGGAAATTGCTGATGAACTTCGACGGTACCAGTGTTGAATTGTATGACATGGTTAATGACTTCAATGAAACAAAAAATTTGGCTCTGGTGAATCCCAAAATGACAGATAAGCTGCAAGCCAAATTGCTGGCATGGAGAAATTCGATGCCTAAATTGCCAGTGTCTACAAAATAGCAAAATTAAAATCAAGAGGTTCTTTACCCAAACCAGATTAAAATTTTTAGAATGAAGAAACTATTCAATCTTCTGTTGATGCTCCCGATCCTGAGTATTGCACAGACAAGGAAACCAAACATCATCATTATTCTGGCAGACGATCTGGGATGGGGTGATGTAGGATTCCACGGGAGTGCCATAAAAACGCCCAATATTGATCAGTTGGCCAAGGATGGTGTCGAGTTGACCCGCTATTATGCGGCCCCCATTTGTTCTCCTACAAGAGCCGGACTCCTGACAGGTCGCTATCCTAACAGGGTTGGCATTCGCGACCAGGTCATTCCACCCTGGAGCGATTTTGGATTGGATACTTCGGTACCATTGCTGCCTCAAATGTTGGCAGAGGCCGGGTATAAAAACCGGGCTATTATTGGGAAATGGCATTTAGGCCATGCAACCTTGCAATATCACCCGATGAGAAGGGGTTTTACCCATTTTTACGGTCATTTTAATGGTGCTTTAGATTATTTTACACACAAGAGAGAAGGTGAAGTTGACTGGCAAAATGATTACGGTCATTCAACAGATAAAGGTTATACTACTAACCTTTTGACGGATGAAGCTGTTAAATGCATTAAAAATTATTCAAAAGATGATGCTCCATTTATGATCTATCTGGCGTATAATGCACCGCATTCACCATTGCAAGCACCTGAGGATGATTTGAAATTATATGGATATGATCCGTCAAAACCCAAATTTGAAACTTCAAAAGGTTCTGGAGAGGAAAGTGGTGAAGGAGGTGATTTAGGCCGTGGGAATACCAAAAAACAGACTTATTATGCCATGGTAACCTGCTTGGACAGAGGCATAGGGAAAGTCTTACAAGCCTTAAAAGATCAAAAAATTGATGAAAATACACTGGTTATCTTTCATAGTGATAACGGGGCAAATCCAGGCACTCCTGGTTCATCCAGCGGAGAGCTCAGAGGAACAAAGTTTGAAGAATGGGAAGGTGGCGTGCGAGCGCCAGCAATAATTCGATGGCCTGCGGCAGGCATAACCAGTGGAAGACGCATTGACCAGGTGATGGGGTATATAGATTTGTTCCCCACCTTAAAGGAGATTGTTGGTGAAAAGTCTACCCCTAAATTGCCCTTTGATGGAATTAGTATGTGGCCTGTTTTAAGTGGAAAAACCCAAAAAATTGATCGGGAGTTTTACCTGGGACACGGCGCTATTATCCTGGGAGATTGGAAATTGATTAAAGACATGGGAATTGTCAGGATGAAGTTGAATGGGGATGTTCTGTACAATATTCCACCGGATTATACTGAAAAAATTAATGCAAAAGATTCAAATCCTGAGAAATATAGTCAACTAAAAGCTGCTGTCGGCAAGTATGATTCCATAAAAGCTCCGCGGGAAATCCTGACAAGAGGAACGAACAAAGGATTTGTAGCGCCCAAAGACTGGATCATTACAAAGGAAAAGTAAAAATTAAGATTTAATAAGTCAACTTTATAGTGTGAATCTGGAGTTTGAATGTCAAATAATAAATTAATAACAACAATTAATGAAAATATGTAATCATCAGATCAGATGTTTAACATCACTAAACCTGATCCTATTATTAACAACAATGATTTTAGCCGGCTGCTCGGCCACAGATGCGAAACAGAAAAATTGTTTTTCTCTGAAAAGCGAGGATTTCCGAATGGTTGTAAATGGTAAAGAGACCAATTTGTATTTTCTGAAAAACGGAAATATCCAAATGGCAGTTACCAATTACGGTGGTCGAATTGTCGGTCTCTGCACGCCTGACAGATCAGGGAAAATGGCGGATATCGTACTCGGGTTCAGCAGTATTGACGGTTATCTGAATACCAAAGAGGTATTCCACGGTGCATTGATCGGCCGGGTCGGCAACCGTATTGCAAAAGGAAAATTCACGCTCGACGGCCAGGAATACACCCTTCCGCTCAACAACGGGGTGAATCACCTGCACGGCGGCCCCGGCGGATTTCATACTATTGTCTGGGATGTTAAAAGTGTTCGTGATTCATCCATTGTACTCACTTATCTTTCCAAAGACGGAGAAATGGGTTATCCGGGAAATCTGGACGTCGAGGTTCAATACCTTTTGAGTTCAAAAAATGAACTGGTAATAAACTACAAGGCTAAGACTGATAAAAGTACTCCAGTCAACCTGACCAATCACGCATTTTGGAACCTTGCCGGGGAAGGTAACGGAACCATCAACAACCACCTGCTACAGATCAACGCTGATGCTTATACACCGGTTGATTCGACCCTGATTCCTCTGGGCGGCAATGAGACCGTAGATGCAACCCCATTCGATTTCAGAAAAGGAAAAGCAATTGGCACAGATTTGGCCAAACAAACAGAAAATGTTCAGATGAAGAATGGCCTAGGTTACGATCACAATTTTGCCTTGAATAAACCCACTGCCGGACAAATGACACTTGCCGCAACGGTAATTGAGCCTGTCAGTGGTCGAAAAATGGAAATATTCACCCAGGAGCCAGCCTTGCAGTTTTATGGAGGAAACTTTATGAAAGGAGCGGATAAAGGCAAAAGTGGATTAGCTTATAAATACAGGGAATCATTTGCATTGGAAACGCAGCATTTCCCGGATTCCCCGAACAATACGAATTTCCCGTCTGTAATTTTAAAACCGGGCGAAGTTTATCATACTCAAAGCATTTACAGATTTAGTATTTCAAAATAAACTATACTTTCAAATCACCATTAAATGAAAAAGTTAAGACTAATCATTATGCTTATTTTTGTAAGCACATTTTCGCTCTTTGCCCAAATCAGTAATTTCAGGGCGCCATCTTATCCAATAATAACTCATGATCCATATTTCAGTATCTGGTGTGGCGATGAGGTTCCAACACGTTGCGAAACTACTCATTGGACCCAAAAACCAATGCCTGTTCGCAGCATGGTTCGTATTGATGGCAAAGTTTACCGTCTCATGGGGAAATCTCCTGGATATGTTCCTGCCGCTCAATCAATTGGAGCAGAACTAACGGCAACACAAACAACATTCTCCTTTTTACAGGATGGTGTTGAAATTAGACTCAGCTTTATGTCTCCATTGCTGTTAGAAGACCTGGATTTGGTTACCCGACCGCTAAGTTATGTTACCTGGAGTTTTGTTTCAAAAGATAAGCAAAATCACGCTGCGGAGATCTATTTCGAAATATCCGGACTTGCTACCGTGGATGTCAAGACTCAACCTGTAACGTGGGAGAGAAAAAGTGTTGAGAAATTGGATGTGCTGAAAATGGGAAGTAAAGAACAGCCGGTGCTTCAGAAAAGTGGTGACGATCTGCGTATCGACTGGGGATATTTATATGCCGCCGTTGCTCAGAACGAAATGAGTTCGTCATTTATTGGAAGAAGTGAGGATGCAATGATTGCTTTTACCGGCAGAAAACAGTTTCCCGACATGGTTGAATCAGACCAGGGCAGGCGTGTTGCCGAGGTTAATCCTGTTCTTGCATTTAATATTTCTGTAAATATTCAGGCGAAAGCCAAAGTAGAAAAACACATTATGCTGGCATACGATGATATTTTATCCGTTGAATATTTTGGCAAAAGACTGGAAGGATACTGGAGGAAAAAATTCTCAGGAATGGAAGAATTACTTAAGGTCGCAGAAAAGGAATACGCCACAATAAAAAATCGATGTGACCTTTATGACAAGGATATAATAGACAAGGCAGAGAAAATTGGCGGGAAAGAATATGCAGCTATCTGCGCTTTGGCCTACCGTCAGTGCATGGCTGCCCATAAAGTGGTGAAGGATGAAAACGGACAGCCGCTCTGTTTTTCAAAAGAGAATTTCAGCAACGGATCCATGGGAACAGTAGATGTTTTCTACCCGGCGGCACCTTTCTTTTTATACCTGAACCCGGAACTGATCAAAGCGCAAACCACCCCGATTCTTGATTATGCCGAATCCGGTCGTTGGCCCTGGCCTTACGCACCCCACGACGTCGGGAAATACCCGCTTGGAAATGGTCAAAAATATGGAGGTGGCGAAAAATCCGAAGATCGTCAAATGCCCGTTGAGGAGTGCGGAAACATGATGATTCTTGCAGCAGCCATTGCCAAAACAGATGGCAACGCCGATTATGCCGCAAAATACTGGAAAACAATCACAAAATGGGCAGAATACCTGAAGGAAAAAGGATTTGATCCGGAGAATCAGCTCTGTACAGACGATTTTGCCGGGCATCTTGCACACAATACCAATCTTTCTGTAAAAGCAATTATGGGAGTAGCTTCTTATGCATTACTTTGTGAAATGCGCGGGATGAATGCAGAGGCCTCCTCCTATAAGAAAATAGCGCAGGATTTGGCGCAAAAATGGGTTCAGGCTGCTGATGATGGCGACCATTCTAAGCTGGCTTTCGACAAACCGGGAACGTGGTCACAGAAATACAACATGGTTTGGGATGATATTTTAGATTTTAATCTATTCACTCGAAACTTTAAAGATAAGGAGATTGAGTTCTATCTTAAAAATCAGAACCGCTATGGATTGCCCTTGGATAACCGTGATAGCTATACGAAACTCGACTGGATAGTTTGGTCAGCAACAATGGCCAACTCGAACCAGCAGTTTCGTGATTTAATCAAACCGGTCTACAGTTTCCTGAACGAAACTCCAGATCGAGTGCCGATGACCGACTGGTACTGGACAAAGAGCGGCGAAATGCGCGGATTTATTGCCCGTTCAGTAGTTGGCGGTGTTTACATTAAACTGCTGAAAGATAAATTGGCAAAGAAATAGTTTTGAAACTCCATATCCCGTTATAGGACTTTAATCACTTGATTTATTATCTCAATTACCCTAAAATGAAACAAAAAGCACTATTCTCTGCCGTTGCAGTTTGTGTGGCATTCAACTTATCTGCTCAGCAAAACAAGCCCAACCTGGTATTGTTTATGGCAGATGATTGTTCCTATTATGATTTGGGTTGTTCTGGTAGCCCGGATTCCAAGACACCAATTCTGGACAATTTTGCCACACAAGGCATCAGGTTCACCAAAGCTTATCAGGCTGCACCGATGTGCTCACCCACGCGTCACTGTCTTTATACCGGATTGTGGCCTGTTAAAACAGGAGCTTATCCGAATCATACGATCGCAAAAGAGGGAACTTTAAGCATTGTTCAACATTTAAAACCCGCTGGTTATCAGATCGCATTGATCGGCAAATCGCACGTTCAGCCTCAATCTGTATTTCCATGGGATCTTTATGCTCCTCTGACCAAAAGTAACGATATTAATTTTGCAGCAGTTGATTCATTTATCAATGTATGTAACTCAAAGCACCAGCCATTTTGCCTTTTTGTGACCTCTAACCAACCACATACACCCTGGAACAAAGGTAATCCTGATCTGTTTGATCCGTCAAAGATCAACTTGCCTCCATTCTACGTCGATATTCCGGAAACCAGAACCCAGTTCTGTAAGTATCTGGCTGAAATCAATTTTATGGATAGTGAGTTCGGAACACTGCTCGGTAAACTGGATAAATACAAGATAGCCGATAAATCAGTGGTTGTCTATTTAAGTGAACAGGGAAATAGTCTGCCATTCGCAAAATGGACTTGTTATGATGTTGGTGTTCATTCTGCCTTTATGGTTCGCTGGCCTGGGGTAATTAAAAAGAATACAACGTCCGATGCATTGGTTGAGTACGTTGATATCCTGCCTACATTTCTGGAAATTGCCGGAGTAAAACCTTTGGCTCCAATTGATGGCAAAAGCATGGTACAGGTATTAACCGGAAAGGTAAAGGAACATAAGCAATATACTTTTTCATTGCAAACAACCCGGGGGATCATAAAGGGGAGCGAATTTTACGGAATTCGTTCCGTAGCTGATAAAAAGTATAGATACATAGTCAATTTGACTCCTGAGGTAACCTTCCAGAATACAGAAACTGCTAGTCCTCTCTTTAAAAAATGGCTTGAGCAAGGGAAGACGGATGCTGACGCAAAATGGATTACTGAGAAATTTCAACATCGCCCGGCTGTCGAATTGTACGATCTGGTGAACGACAAATATTGCCTGAAAAATATCGCAGATGCTCCCGGAAATAAATCCACCATTGAAGTGATGGATAAGGTATTGAAAGCATGGATGGCCTCATGCGGTGACAAAGGACAGGAAACCGAGATGGAAGCCCTTCGACACCTAGCAAAATATGCCGCAGGTGAAAATTAGAGAATCAATTTAACCGTTTTATAGATAGATGCACCATGAATAAAGCACCTCTTTTGACTTTAGTTTCTACGCTAACACTTACTATTGCAGTAGCTCAAAAACCGAATATTATCCTGATTATGGCCGACGATATGGGCTTTTCAGATCTTGGTTGTTTCGGGAGCGAAATACCCACCCCAAACCTTGATAAGCTTGCCCAAAAGGGAGTTCGCTTTAGCCAATTCTACAATACAGCAAGATGCTGCCCCACCCGTGCCAGTCTGCTTACCGGTCTTTACCAACATCAAACTGGTATCGGAATGATGTCTGAAGATCCAAGTAGCAATTCAAGTGGCAAAGACATAAATGATGCCGGAGTAGCAGGTTACCATGGCTTCCTGAACCACCAGTGTGTGACCATCGCAGAAGTATTGAAGCCATCCGGTTATCATACCTATATGGCAGGGAAATGGCACGTTGGCATGCATGGAGAAGAAAAATGGCCTCTTCAGCGTGGTTTTGAACATTATTACGGTATCCTGGCAGGAGCGTGTAGTTACCTTAAACCGGAGGGTGGCCGCGGATTAACAATCGACAACACGCATCTGCCCGCACCTCAAGGGGAATATTATACAACCGATGCCTTCACCGATAACGCCATCAGGATGATAAAGGAGCAAAAAGATTCAAATCCTTTTTTCCTGTATCTTGCATTTAATGCACCCCACTGGCCACTGCAGGCCAAAAAGGCAGACTACGAAAAGTTTGTTGGAAAGTATCTTAAAGGCTGGGATGTGATTCGCGAAGAAAGGTATCAACGTCAAAAGGCCATGAAGCTTTTTGATCGGGATATTCCTTTGTCGCCGCGTGATAAGCGTGTACGCACCTGGAAGGAGGTTAATGAAGCACAGAAAAAGGAGTCTGATTTCAGGATGGCGGTTTATGCTGCACAGGTCAATTGTATCGATCAGAATATTGGGAAATTGATTTCAACACTTTCTGATCTGAAAATATTGGACAATACGCTGATTATCTTTCTTTCAGACAATGGAGCCTGTGCCGAACCTTACCAGGAATTTGGTGGAGGTAAATTTGAAGATATTAACAATCCGGCTGTTTCAGGAGCTGTTTCCTATGGAATTGGTTGGGCGAACGTGTCGAATACACCATTTTTCGAATATAAAGTAAAAAGCTATGAAGGAGGTATTTCAGCTCCGTTTATTGCAAGCTGGCCCGGGAAGATTAAGAAAACAGCAGGCACAGTGTACCATACCCCTGCTTGTCTGACTGACATCATGCCAACCTTTATTGAAGCAGCAGGTACAAAATATCCGCAATCCCATCCCGATGGCACAAAACTTTTTCCAATCGAAGGAACCTCATTACTGTCTGCTTTCATAGAAGGGAAAGGATCGGAGCATAAATACATGTATTGGGAACATTCAGGGTACTCGGCCATCCGGAAAGGCGATTGGAAAGCCTATAAAAAAGTTGCAGACTCTGTGTGGGAGCTTTATGATCTCCGAACCGATCGTGACGAACAAATCAACGTAGCAAAAGATCACCCGGAATTGGTTAAAGAGCTCAATGATAAATGGTATGAATGGGCAAACAGCCATCAGGTATTACCTAAAAAATGATAGACAGAATGGAGTTATTTACAGACAGAGTTTTTATTTTTCATAGATTTGTCTTGTTGACCTTAATTATTTCTTTCGTTGCCTATTTCGATTCAAAAAGTGCTGTCAAGGACTTTACCTTAATTGCCGGAGGCCCGGAAGAAATTGCTGTCGATCAGGCAGGCTACCGCATGGAGGATCAAAAAGACTTTCGCATAGGGCGATATGTTGAAGGATTCAAAATACTTAACGAGAAAAATGATGTAGTCTTCAGAGGCAAAGTAACTGGTCCAATCCATGACCAGTTTGCTGATGCCGATGTTTGGAAAGGTGAATTTACAGAACTGAAGATACCCGGCACATATAAAATTCAACTTTCTGACAGCATTTGCTCCTGGACTTTCAAGATTGGAAATGATATTTACTTTACATTATTCCAAACTCTTGTGCGGGGTTTGTATGTGAGCCGTTGTGGATTTGCAGTTAAAGATGATGCTGTTAGTCATCCGCCATGCCATCTGCATGATGCCGATACCTTATTAATCAATGGGAAACGAATTCCTGATGGACGCGATGCAACCGGTGGATGGCACGATGGAGGCGACTATTGGCGTTCTACCATGTCAGCTTCTCAGGCAATCAGCCGGATTTTGTGGCCGGTTGAATTGTTTCCGGGAGCATTCGATAAAGTTAATCCGTTGTTATTGCCTAAGGAGCGTTGGGGAAATCGTCCTGATATAATCACCGAAGCCAAATGGGGTCTTGACTGGCTGGCAAAAATGCAAAGCCCGGATGGAGGTGTTTCTACTGGAATAGGACCTGCAGTTTTCCATATGCCGCCTCAATTGCCACCTCAATATGATCCGGTCAGGCATTTGATTGGGGCTGTTAACTCTTCACATACGGCCAAAACAGGAGCAGTATTTGCCCGTGCTGCAAGAATTCTAAAGTCTTACGACCAGCAATATGCAGAATCATGTCTTGTTCGTGCTCGGCTTTGTTGGAAATTCCTTCAGGAGCATCCAACGCTTGTCGCTCCAAAAACGAACAATGTTTATGGACGGAATGAGGATGCGACAGACCGGATATGGCTGGCTGTCGAACTATTCAGGACTACCGGGGATAAGAGATTTAACGATGATTTCACCGTACGATTTAAAAAATTAGATAGTGCTTATCCAAAAGCACCCGTTAGTACCCAGACTATTCGTAACTACAATTTACATGAAGCGTTGATTAGTTACTGCTTTATAAAAATTGGCGCCGACAAAGCCATACAAGAAAAAATTCTTGCCGGATTGCTGGGTGATTGTGACCGAATGGTTGCCGGGTCTATGGCCGAAGGATATGGAAATGTCCTTCAAGCTGAAAGCTGGAAGGAACGGCACACAAATGGCAATGCGTTGCAGATGGCCTGGGAATTGGCCATGGCAGCAGAGCTTACCGGGGAAAAAAAATATCGTGAGGTAGCGCTTAGGCAATTACATTTCGTGCTTGGAGCAAATCCCCTTGGTAAAGTGTTTGTCACCGGGGTTGGCAGCAATCCTGTGAGGAATCCACACTACCGGCCACTTAGTATCAGGAATCTGGCACCTCCAGGGCTTGTTGTCAAAGGGCCGACCCATGATAAGGACTATGTTCGGGAGGCATTCTGTGGAACGCCGCCTCCGCCGGAGAAATCCTATACAGATCTTTATGCCACCCATTGGTGCAACGAACCCGATATTGAAGTTCAGGGTCAGATAATCGGTTTAGCTGCGTATTTTTTCGCAACGGCTCTAAATTCAAGTCATTAAGTATTATTACAAAAATTTGAATATAAAGAAGCTTTACTATATGAAAAATTTCAGTCTTTTGACTCGTATCTTCCTGTTTAACTTGATTTTGTTATTCTTGCATTTATCCTCCGCTGCCCAGATCAGGAGCTGGACCCATTTCAGAGGAAACAATCTGGATGGGATAGCTGCCGATAACCGGGTTCCACTTTTTTGGAACGATTCTACCAATATTATCTGGAAGAGCGACATCAAAGGTAAGGGGTGGTCTTCGCCTGTTGTTTATGGAGATCAGATCTGGGTAACTACTTCTAATGTTGGTGGGAAGGAGATGTCGGCAGTTTGTGTTGATTTCAATTCCGGCAAGCTGCTTTTTGATATTTCACTTTTCAAGCAGGACAGTATCTACAGAAAACATTCTATTAACACCTATGCCACTCCGACTCCATGCATAGAAAAGGGATTCGTTTATATTAACTTTGGAAGTACCGGAACAGCCTGCCTGAGTACATCAGACGGTAGTGTGATATGGAAAAGGAATGATTTAATTGTGGAGCATGTGCAGGGTACCGGTTCTTCCCCTATCATTTACAAGGATTTTCTGATTGTCCATTATGAAGGAACGGACCAGCAATTTATCGTTGCCCTGAACAAAAAAACTGGTGAAACGGTCTGGCGGGCAGATCGTCCGAAGGAGTGCTACGATGCACTCCAACCAATAGGAAAAAAGGCTTATGTTACACCAATTGTCATCAATGTCAACGGTAATGATCTTTTGATCTCGAACGGGGCGGCAGTTTGTTGTGCCTACGACGTGCTGACAGGGAAAGAGGTTTGGCGAGTTGTCCAGGGGGAAGATTCAACCATTGCAATGCCCCTTTTTGAAGATGGAACTGTTTTCTTTTACACGAGTTTTGTGTCACCGGCTGATGGGGAGAAATACATTGAATTGATGGCTGTCGACCCTAAAGGTACCGGGGATATTACCAAAACGAATGTTCTTTGGCGATTTAAATCCCCAATTTTGCAGCTGCTTACGCCCTTGCTAAAAGATGGTATAATTTACACGGTTGACACCAGAAATAATTTAATTGCAATTGATGCAAAAACCGGAACAGCACTCTATACCAAAAGACTTAAAAATAAGTACAATTCGTCCCCTGTTTATGCAGACGGCCGGGTTTATTTCACCTCCGTAAAAGGAGAGACCCTCGTTCTTAAAGCAGGTCGGACACTTGAAATATTGGCAGAAAACCAATTGACCGGCGAGCTATATGCAACACCGGCTATTGTAGGAAACTCAATGATTATCCGTAATACAAACAGTCTCTATCGCATTGGAACCAAACCGTAATTTAATAAATCAAAATCCGTGAAGCCACACTCAATCCCAAATGGGATCGTTTGAAGGCAGGAATCAACTCTCAAAAATAGCATGGCAAAATAATTATAAACAATCAATTTTTAAACCAATGAAAAGAAGACAATTTCTCCAAACCACCGCATCTGCCGGACTGGTAACGCTCCTTACACCAACAGGCATCGTTCATGCCTTCAGGGGAAATCCGGCCAGCTCTCTGGAACAATCTTTTAACCTGCCGCCTGCCTCGGCACGGCCTTTTACCTGGTGGCACTGGATGAATGGCAATGTGACAAAAGATGGAATCACCCGCGACCTCGAAGCAATGGCAAGGGTAGGCGTTGGTGGTTTTCAGGTGTTTTCTGTAAGTTCGGGCATTCCTAAAGGTCCGGCGGATTATCTGAGTCCATTGTGGATTGAATTGATGCAGCACGCTGCCATCGAGTCAGGTCGGTTGGGACTTGAATTTAATATGCACAACTGCATGGGATGGTCATCGAGCGGTGGTAGTTGGATCACTCCGGAATTTTCTATGCAGCAGGTGGTTTGGAGTGAGGCATTTGTTGAGGGAGGAAAGCAGGTAAACCTCAAATTGCCCCAACCATTTAAGAAATTAGATTACTACCGTGATACCTATGTCCTGGCATTTCCGTCTTTTGAAGGAGAAAGCAAGCCCTGGCACGAATTAGTCCGTACGATTACCCTAAATGGTAAACCAATAAATGCCAATCAATTGGCTAATTTTGATTTGGCAACTACTCTTGATGCCAGATCAGGGAATTCTGCACAACCTTCGTATCTTCAGTTTGAGTTTGATCAGCCTTTTGAGGCAAGGTCTGCTGCAGTATATGCAGCCAGTCCAAGCATCGATGGCATGGTGTTGGAAGTTTCTGATGATGGTAAGCAGTTTAGGAAAGTGGCTGAATTGAGCAATACCGGCAACTTAATTGAGACCCCCTGGATTGCTGGATTCCCGGTAGTTAAGGCAAAATATTTTCGCATTATTGTTCCCGGGGATATGAAGATTGCCCATGTCAGGCTGTTAGCCGGAGCACGAACACCGGATTGGACGAAAAAGGCCAATTATCTCCGTCGAGGGGGGGTAGCCAAACAAGAAGCCATGATAATTGAAGAAATTGATAATGAGGGTTTTGTAATCAATCCCGAAACCGTTATTGACCTTACAAAGAAAATGGATGAAAGCGGTCAGCTCAATTGGGACGCGCCTGCTGGTAAATGGACAATCCTCCGTTTTGGTCATACAACAACCGGTTTTACCAATCATCCTGCAGAAGGTACCGGACTTGGACTGGAGTGCGATAAATACAGTCGGGAAGCATTCGATTTCCATTTCAGTTACATCATGGATAAATTGATGCCCTCCTTAAAACCGCTGGCAACAAAGGGTAAACTGGGCATTTTGGTCGATAGTTATGAGGTGAATATGCAAAACTGGACCAAAAAAATCACGGCTGAGTTTGAGGAAAGAAGGGGATACAATTTTGTGAAATTCCTGCCTGCCATGACTGGTCGGGTAGTTGGTAGTGCTGACATCACAGAGCGTTTTCTCTGGGATTTCAGAAGAACTTGTGCAGATATGATGGCGGATCATTACCAGGGTCGTTTTATCGAACTTTGTAAGAAAAACAACATCATTTCTTATACAGAACCTTACAACAACGGGCCATTTGAAGAAATGCAGGCAGGTGCAAAAATGAATATTAACATGGGCGAATTTTGGATGAGGACCTCCCATTTCTATCATTCGCTCAAGCTGGCTTCTTCCATCCAGAATATGAACGGCAGGCAAATTGTAGGCGCCGAATCTTTTACCGGACAACCCTATTATTCAAGATGGCAGGAGTATCCTTTTGCCATGAAAGCTCAGGGCGATTACATGTTTACCCGTGGATTAAACCGTTACATTTTTCATCGCTACGCTCATCAGCCGCATCCGACAGCAGTTCCCGGGATGACAATGGGACAGTGGGGAATTCATTTCGACCGCACGAATACCTGGTTCGAACAGGGAAAAACATGGCTGGAATATGTGGCCCGGTGCCAGTTTATGCTACAACAAGGAATTTTTGCCGGTGATGTTATCTGTTACACAGGAGAGGATGCCCCCGGTGAAGACCTTTCTATGGGCGCTTTGCTGCCGGAGCTGCCGGATGGATATGATTTCCAATTTGCCAATTCTGAAATACTTCTTAAACGCACTCGCATAGAAAATGGCCGCATCGTTTTGCCCGACGGCATGAGCTTCCACATAATGGTTCTTCCTCCCAATAAAACGATGACAGAGCAAATGATTCGCCGGCTTCGTGATCTAGTCAGTCAGGGTATGGTATTGGTTGGCCCGAAACCGGATCATTCTCCTTCACTCAGCAATTATCCGAACAGCGATAAAGAAGTAAAACAGATAGCAGAGGAACTGTGGGGCTCATCAAATGGAACAACAGCAACTGAGCGAAAAATTGGCTTAGGTCGTGTATTCACTGGATATTCTTTGCAGGAAGTAATAATTAAGTTAGCCATCAAACCTGATTTTGAATTCATTTCCCATTCGGGTGATGCCCCAATTAATTACATCCATCGGAAAATCGATGGGAATGATGTTTATTTCATTGCCAATCGCAGAAGGTTTGCCGAAAACCTGATTTGTACCTTTAGGGTAGAAGGGAAAGAACCTGAATTTTGGAATGCCGATACCGGCGAAATAACTCCGGTAACGCTATTTGAGGCAGATGGAGGACGAATAAAACTTCCATTGCAGTTGGATCCGGGAGGTTCAGTATTCATCGTATTCAGAAAATCTGCTTCTGCCAAGCAATTACAATCCATTTCAAAAGATGGCAAAACCATCCTAAGTACAAACGCATTCTCTGGAGAGAAGATGGAGTTGAAAAAGCAAATAGCCAACAATTTTACTATCTCTTTGTGGGTAAAACCCGAAACAGAAGACCTGATACCCGCGCTATTAGGACAAGCTCCTGCATCACAAAGACCACTTGCAAATTTTGCAATATATGCACCTGCCGGTGAGAAGCTGTTTGGACCAGGGCATGCTGCTGTTGGATTATTGGTGGCAAGAAACGGAGTGGTTGTCTTCGAAAGAGATAAAGGACAACCATCTGCCGTATTGATCGCTCCAATGCCAATCAGCAGCTGGACTCATTTTGCAGTTGTTTATGCTAATGACGAACCTTCACTCTATGTTAATGGTAAGTTCATTAAAAAGGGAGCAAAATCTGACAAGTCCGTGCATCCAACGATAGGAGTAAAGTACAAGGATGAGAACTCGTTTTATTATGAGGGAGACATGAGTTCGCCTCAGTTATTTGCATCGGTTTTTTCGGCGGACCAAATCGCACAACTAGTTGAAAAAGGTTTGGAACAGCCGGAAGAGTTCGTTTTTGTTGAACAAAGGAATTCTAAAGTGCCAACATTTCTATTCTGGGAAAATGGTAAGTATACATTGAACGAAACTTCCGGTAAGAGTTCCACGGTAGTGGTCGCCGGTATTGAAAAACCAATGCTATTGTCAGGCGAATGGTCTGTTATGTTCCCGCCAAATTTGGGGGCACCGGAGCGGATTGTCTTGCCAAAATTGATTTCTCTGCATACACATCCCGACAACGGAGTCAAATATTTTTCTGGTACCGCTGTTTACGCTAAAAAATTCTCGGTTTCTCCAACAATGGTCAAAGAGAAGAAAAGAGTATATCTGGATTTAGGCCGGATTGCCGTTATTGCCGAAGTTTCGTTAAACGGAAAAAATATTGGTGTAGTGTGGAAACCTCCTTGCCGCCTGGATATCACTGATTTTGTTAATTCCGGAACCAACGATCTTCAGATAAAAGTAACCAACCTTTGGCCAAACAGGCTGATCGGCGATGAGCAACTACCTTCAGAAAATGAATATGGAGCTCCGGTTGGAGTGGATGGTATGAATGGGGCACCAATCTTGAAATTGCCTGAATGGTATCAGCAAGGTCTCCCGAAACCAGTTGGCGGACGTGTTACCTTCACAACCTGGAAACATTTTAAAAAGGATTCCCCTTTGTTGGAGTCAGGATTGATAGGACCAGTGATCTTAAGAAATGCTATTGTGGAACCGATATAATTTTAAGTAAAAGCAAAGAAGATCATTTATCACATCTTACCCAAGGTTTTTAAAAAGTATTACGACTTAATGATGCTACAAACAAATTTGCTAAAATGCTCTGCTTCTATAATCTGTCTGGCGATAGCAGCTTCAGGTTTAGCACAGCAAAAAATGGTTAAGAAACCTAACATCATCTTCATCTTTACTGATCAGCAGAGTGCTTCGATGATGAGTTGTACGGGTAACAAATATCTTCATACTCCTGCTATGGATTATATAGCAGAAAACGGTATTCGTTTTACGCAAGCCTATACATCCAATCCTGTTTGTACACCGGCAAGAATTAGTTTGATGACTGGTCGGTTCTGCGGAGCATTTTCTGCTAAAGATGGAAGACAGGCCAGAGGAAATGAAGGTGCAATGACCATTCCGACGATTTCGGACGAAGTTAAGACCACAACGATTGCCGCCTATCTGAAAAAGGCAGGATACGATCTTTTTTACGGAGGGAAAAGGCATTTGCCGGCACCTTTAGATCCGGCAATTTTGGGGTTCAAGATTATTAGCAACAATGAAAGGGATGAATTGGCTGATGAATGCGCAAAATACATTAAAGAGAACCATATAAAACCCTATTATTTAACAGTTTCATTGATAAATCCCCATGACATATGTTATATGGCTCTGCGTGACTTTGCAAAAACAGATCAGGAAAAAAATGGGACATGAGGGATGCCTTTTACGCAAAATCCATGGGAGGTATGTATTGTTTGGCACTGGTTGGTCAACGCAAAAGGGTCGAAAAGGAAGTTATAACCTCTATTTTGCTACCGCTGATAAGATTACCGGTCCCTACAGTGAGAGAAAATTTGTTGGCCGCTTTCTGGGACATGGAACACCCTTTAAGAATAAGGACGGGAAATGGTGGTGTACAGCTTTCTTCAATGCCAATGTTCTGCCACTCTCAAGAGAAGGAATCCAAACCAGGGATCTTTCACAAACTGCTCAAACAATAAATGAACAAGGTGTCACTCTTGTCCCTCTCGATGTAAAAATGATTGATAATGAGTTGGTAATTAGGGAGGTAGATCCGGATTATGCAACACCTGGTCCGGATGAATTACAGAAATTCTAAAAGATTTAAAACCAACTTTATAATACATACAATACATCTTCATTTAAATAAAACACAAAAATGAAATTAAATAGTTTATTTATTACCGGATTGGCCCTTTTTTCCAGCCAGATTTACGCCCAGAAAGTTGACTCAAACCGACCTAATATTATCATTTTCATGCTTGATGATATGGGTTATTCTGATTTGGGTTGCTTTGGAAGCGAGATACAGACTCCAAATATGGATCAGCTTGCCGCAACCGGCGTGCGTTTTACACAAATGCATAATTGCGCACGTTGCTGTCCAACCAGGGCTTCCCTCATGACCGGCCAATATCCGCATAAAGCAGGAATTAATGGCATGGGTGTAAACCTGAATATGAATTCGGCAACCATCGCCGAAGTCCTGAAAGAAAACGGATACCATACAGGAATGACTGGGAAATGGCATTTATCGCAAACCAAGCCTGTTGCCGATCCGAAGGAACAATTACAGTGGCTTGCCCATCGGGCTGATTTCGGACCATTCTCACCTTTGAAAAATTATCCCAGTAACCGTGGTTTTGAAGAACATTGGGGTGTAATCTGGGGAGTAGTTAATTATTTCGATCCGTTTAGCCTGGTTCACAACGAAACGCCGATAAAAGAGGTTCCAAAAGATTTTTATATGACCGATTTTATTACCAAAAAATCGATCGATCTAATTGATTCGTACAGCAAAGACAATAAGCCGTTTTTCCTGTATGTTGCCCACACAGCACCTCACTGGCCGCTGCATGCACTTCCTAAAGATATTGCCAAATATAAAGATACCTACAAAGATGGTTGGGAAGTACTCCGGAAGAACAGGTATAAACGAATGGTTGCTATGGGAATCATCGACAGCACTACCTACAAATTACCTGAAAATTCTTCAGGCCAAAGTTGGGCAGACTGTGACACTAAAGCCTACGAATCAGCTTGCATGTCTGTTCACGCAGCGATGATTGATCACGTTGATCAGGGAATGGGGAAAATTATTGAGAAACTGAAAGAGACAGGACAATACGAAAACACAATTATTTTTGTCCTTTCTGATAATGGAGCATCCCCTGAAAGAGGTTATAAGCCTGGCTTTGATCGTCCGGGATTCACGCGCGATTCAACGATTATCGATAACACTTCTGAGCATCCCGGAGCAGAAACCACTTGGGCCTCCATTGGCCGGGCATGGGCAAGTGCCTCAAATACACCCTTCAGATTTTGGAAGAAAGAATCTTACGAAGGAGGAAGCGCAACTTCATTCATTGTTCATTGGCCGAAAGGGTTAAAAGGGAAAGAAAACACCATAAATCGCGGGTTAGCTCATGTCATCGATTTGATGCCAACTTGTATGGAACTTGCTGGAGCAAAATATCCCGCAACAATCAAGGGTGAAAAAACCAATTCGCTCGATGGCGTTAGTTTGTTGCCGCTTTTAACCGGTAAAAAACAATCCATACACGACACATTATACTGGGAGCATGAAGGTGGTCGTGCCATTCGTGTTGGTGACTGGAAAATGTCGTCTTTACCTCGCGAGCCATGGCAATTGTTTCATATCAACGAAGATCATACTGAGATCACTGACTTAGCTGCTAAATCTTCTGAAAAGGTTGCTGAAATGAATAAGGCTTGGACCAAATGGGCATCAAAGATTGGAGTAAAAATCAAAGAGAAATAATAAAACCTAAAAAAAATGAAACAAAAAATCTATTTAATTCTTGCAGTAGCTATCCTCATTACTGCTTGCCAAAATGCAAAAAATAAGTCTGCAAAAACAGAATCCGTACAAACCAAATGGAGCAGCGAACAAGCCCAGGCCTGGGCCGACGAAAATGGCTGGTTACGAGGAAGCAATTTTAATCCGAGCACTGCTATCAACCAGCTGGAAACCTGGCAGGCCGAGTCGTTTGACACGGCTACCATAAACCGTGAATTGGGTTGGGCTGCAAATATTGGGATGAATGTCATGCGTGTATATTTGCATCATCTGGCATGGGAAATTGATCATGAAGGTTTTAAGAGCCGGATGGATACTTATCTGACGATTGCCAATAAACACGGAATCAAAACCATTTTCGTATTTTTCGACGATTGCTGGAACCCAACATACACCGCAGGGAAACAACCCGATCCGAAACCGGGAGTTCACAATTCGGGCTGGGTGCGCGATCCGGGTGACCTTATTTTTCAGGATTCGACACTGATGAATGTGCTGGAATTGTATGTGAAAGATGTACTGACCACTTTTAAAGACGACGAGCGCATTGCCATCTGGGATTTGTACAACGAACCCGGTAATTCAAAATATGGAAACCAATCGATGCCATTGCTAAAAAAGGTGTTCGAATGGGGATGGAAAGTGCGTCCGTCACAACCATTATCGGTTGGTGTCTGGAATCTGGCTTTGTCTGACTTGAACAAATTTCAGGTTGAAAACTCCGATATCATCACCTATCACAATTACCGGGGGCCGGAAGAACATCAGGCAGCCATTGATACCCTGAAACTGATTGGTCGCCCACTGGTTTGTACCGAATACATGGCACGCCGCAACAACAGTTTGTTCACCAACATCATGCCTATGCTGAAGGAGCAGAACATTGGCGCCATCAACTGGGGTCTGGTTGACGGGAAATCGAATACCAAATATGCCTGGGACGAACCCATTGCCGATGGTTCTGAACCACCACTTTGGTTTCACGAAATATTCAGGAATGACGGTACGCCTTACAAACAGGAAGAAGTGGATTTGATTAAAAGTTTAACCGGAAAAGCGGAATAAACTTTTTAATTTTAGAATTTGTCAGTATGGAAAAGAGAACATTTTTTACAGCTTTCGGCAGCATTGCAATTTCAATGTTGTCGGTTGTGTCGTGTACCAATGCCGGGAATAATTCCAGCGCAGCGATAAAACCGAATATCGTAATTATTTATGCCGATGATTTGGGCTACGGCGATGTAGGCGCTTATGGCGCTACCCGGCTGAAAACGCCCAACCTTGATATGCTGGCCAATGGGGGCGTTCGGTTTACCAATGGTTATGCTACATCGGCCACCTGTACACCCAGCCGGTATGCACTGCTGACAGGCCAATATCCCTGGAGGAACGAGGATGCAAAAATATTACCCGGTTCAGCGCCTTTGATCATTGATACCGCGCAGATGACCCTACCTAAAATGTTAAAGGAAAAGGGATATTACACAGGTGTTGTTGGTAAATGGCATCTTGGTTTGGGTACTGGTATCGTTGACTGGAACCAGCGAGTTTCTCCCGGGCCAAACGAAGTTGGGTTTGACTATGCTTATATTATGGCTGCAACCCAGGACAGAACGCCAACGGTTTTTCTGGAAAATGGACTGGTTGAAGGCCTGGAAAAGGATGATCCTCTTTTTGTGGATTATGAAAAGAATTTCGAAGGTGAACCGACCGGACTGGATAACGCGGAATTGTGCACCATGAAATGGCATCACGGACACAACAATTCCATTCACAACGGAATACCCCGCATCGGCTTTCAAAAGGGTGGAAAATCGGCCTTGTGGGTTGATGAGGATATGGCTGACGATTTCCTTGGGAAAGCGCAACGGTATATTCAGGAAAACAAAACCAAACCGTTCTTTCTTTATTATGCTTTACAGCAACCTCATTTTCCCCGCACGCCAAATCAACGTTTTGTCGGATCTTCGGGAATGGGGCCACGCGGTGATGCCATCGTGGAAGCGGACTGGTGCGTGGGCGAATTGATAAAAACGCTCGAAACAGAGGGGCTGCTTGAAAATACCCTGATTATTTTTTCGAGCGATAACGGGCCTGTATTGAATGACGGCTATTACGACGATGCTGTTGAAAAATTGGGCGACCATAAACCTGCCGGACCGCTTAGAGGTGGAAAATACAGCTTGTTCGAAGCGGGAACACGGGTTCCATTCATGGCTTATTGGAAAGGGAAAATCGAACCAATGGTTTCGGATGCGATTTTTTCTCACGTAGATTTGTTTTCATCTCTGGCTAAATTGGCAGGCAGCGAAACACGGGGGCCCGACAGCCAGGAATTGTTGGAAGTATTGATGGGTACAAGTCAGCAAGGTCGAGAGGAACTAATCCTTGAGGCCACTTCCAGAACGGCTTTGCGCAAAGGCGATTGGGTAATGATTCCGCCCTACAAAGGGCCAGCATTACAAACTCAGGTAAATATTGAACTGGGAAATTCAAAGGAATTTCAATTGTATAACCTGAAAGAAGACTTTGGTCAACAGAACAATCTGGCAAAATCGGAGCCTGAAAAACTTCAGGAGATGATAAAAACCTTTGAAAATATCCGTGGGACAAAATTTGAGGAAATTGAACAATTAGAGCTAAAATAAATATGAACGCTATCAGTCGGGTATCCGTTTTGGCAAGCGTTGGGCTTTTGCCAATTTTCTTGCTTTCGGCAAACACAGCGGAGAAAAAACCAAATGTACTTTTCATCCTGGCCGATGATTTTGGCTATAATGACTTGAGTTGTATGGGAAGTAAATATTACGAAACGCCAAACATCGATCAGATTGCCCAAAAAGGTATGGTTTTCACCAACAGGTACGCTGCTTGCCAGGTTTGCAGTCCCTCACGCGCCAGTATTTTGACCGGGAAATTTCCGGCAAGGCACGGGATTACAGACTGGATAGGAGCCGCTTCTGGAGAAAAATGGAGAAGCGCAAAACGGTTCAGTCAATTATTGCCTCCTGAATATGTCCACAGTTTGCCTTCAGAATATATCACTTTGCCCGAAGCGTTGAAAGCGGCTGGCTATAAAACTTTTTTTGCCGGGAAATGGCATCTGGGCGAAAAGGGATCCTGGCCTGAAGATCATGGATTCGATATTAACATCGGCGACTGGGATGCTGGAAGTCCCAAAGGCGGGTATTTCTCTCCTTACGAAAATCCGATACTTATGGATGGCAAGGATGGCGAAAACCTTTCGATGCGCCTTGCACAGGAAACGGTAAAATTTCTAAAAGAAAATAATCCGGAACAAACCGGGAAACCAGTATTGCATACCTGTCGTTTTATGCAGTTCATGGCCCCATTGAAACTACTCAGGAAAAATGGAGCAAATACCGTCAAAAGGCTGAAAATTCAGGCATTGCGCCATCCGGATTTAAGATGGGGCATTTCCTTCCAATCCGTCAGGTTCAGGACAATCCGGTTTATGCCGGACTGGTTGAACAGATGGACGATGCGGTTGGAATGGTACTGAATTCGCTAAAAGAGATGGTACTGGATGAGAATACCATTGTCATATTTACTTCCGACAATGGGGGTGTGGCTGCAGGCGACGCATTTGCAACGTCGAACCTTCCGTTACGCGCCAGAAAAAGTTACCAGTTCGAAGGTGGGATACGTGAGCCATATTTCATAAAAGCACCGGGACTTACCAGGGGAGGCGAAAAATGCGAAACCCCGGTTTCAGGAACAGATTTTTATCCGACCATTCTTGAATTGGCTGGATTAAAACAAAGGCCCAAAGAACATTCAGATGGAATCAGTCTGGTTCCTTCGCTGAAAGGGAAGCAACTGCCTGAACGGGCCTTGATCTGGCATTATCCGCACTATGGCAACCAGGGAGGCGAACCGTCTTCCATTATCAGGAAAGGTGACTGGAAACTGATTCATTATTACGAAGATGGCCGTGATGAATTGTACAATTTGAGAACCGATCTCTCGGAAACAACCGACGTTTCGGCAAAAAATCCGGAGATTGCCAGCCGGTTACATGCAGAATTGTATGAATATATGAAAAATGTTGGAGCGAAATTTCCGCAAAAAGATCCGGAGTACAATGCTCAGGCTGAGAAGGAATACATACAGAATATTGTAAACAAACTTTGGCCGCGCCTGGAAAAACAACGAAAAGAAATGTTGTCGTCTGAATTCAAACCCAACAAAGACTGGTGGGGTGTCTATAGCACTTCGGAAGGCGGTGAACGGATGAACCTGGACGAAACCACAATCGCCGATGTTTTCAAAAAGGCTGGATACGCAACTGCAGCTTTTGGTAAATGGCACAATGGTATGCAATACCCTTACCATCCAAACGCAAGGGGGTTCGATGAATTTTATGGTTTTTGTTCAGGTCATTGGGGAGACTATTTTAGCCCTCAATTACTCGAACATAATGGCGAAATTGTTCAAGGGAATGGATTTATCACTGATGATTTAACTGATAAAGCGATGGCTTTTATCAACAACAACAAAAATAAACCGTTCTTCCTATATGTCCCTTATAACACTCCTCATTCGCCCATGCAGATACCCGATAAGTGGTGGAATAAATTTAAAAATAAAAAACTTAAAATGCTCGCTGATGAACGTGTAAAGGAAGATATCCCATTTACCCGGGCAGCATTGGCAATGTGCGAAAATATCGACTGGAATGTAGGCCGTATTATGGACAAACTAAAAGAGCTAAATCTTGAAGAAAATACCATTGTTCTTTATTTGAGTGATAACGGCCCTAATAGTTGGCGTTGGAACAATGGCATGAAAGGTCGTAAAGGCTCAACAGATGAAGGCGGTGTGCGCTCTCCCTTAATCGTCCGCTGGCCGGGTAAGATTGCATCCGGTTCACAAATTGACGAAATTGCCGGAGCCATCGATTTATTGCCAACCTTGGCAGATATGGCAGGCATAAATTACCGAACCCAAAATTCGTTGGATGGATGTAGTCTGAAGCCCCTTTTGATGAAAATAAATTCAGTGTGGAATGATCGCCTGATTTTTTCGTCCTGGAATGGTAATATAAGTGTCCGAAGTCAAAAATATAGATTAGATTACCAGAGGAAATTATTCAACATGATCAAGGATCCCGGGCAATATACTGATATATCTAATGTTGAGCCTAAAGTTACCTCACTTTTAAAAAAAGCAGTTGAAAAATGGAAAACCGAGGTATCAACAAATAAATTCAAAGACGAACGAAAATTTCCAGTGGGGCATCCCAATTTTAAATTCACACAGCTACCTGCCAGCGATGGAAAAGCTTTCGGGAAGATTGTGCGATCGAACCAGTATCCTAACGGCTCGTTTTTTACCAACTGGACAACCCTCGATGATAAAATTACCTGGGATGTAGAAGTATTATCAGATGGAAATTATGAGGTGGAAATCTATTACACCTGTCCGGTAAAAGATTTAGGCGCTACATTCCAATTGTCATTTTGTTCTGACTCATTAATCTCCAAAATTATTGAAGCACATGATCCTCCGCTTCGGGGAATGGAAAACGATCGCGTCAAGCGAACGGAATCATATGTAAAAGATTTTAAGCCTTTAAAAATGGGGAATATCCACTTAAAAAAGGGAAATGGTGAATTAACCTTAAAGGCATTGGATATTCCAGGTTCGCAAGTTATGGATCTCAGATTAATTGAGATTACCAGAAACTAAAATATCTGATGCGATTGATATAACTGATTTAAAATATGATATTTATGTGAAGGTTTCAACATCTTGAACAAAAATTAGTGGTAATTTACCTTGCTTTATAACCTTGACTCTGAATTTTTGGATATGTATAATCTGGTTGATAATAATCCGTTAAAGATTAATAAATGACTATTCCGGTCTGTTTGACATGAATAATCAAACAAACAATGGACATTTGTGAACTGGAAAATACTTTATTAATTGGAATTTTAAAACAAAACACCATATTGTATTACCGGAACAGGTTAACAACCCTTCAATATATATTAATTGGGGTATTGCTTCAATAAGCACCTTCTCAATCGCATAGGCTTCCTTAAAAGGAATTGAGAGGATAGTGCGCTGCCCGTTATAGCAATACAATTAATTCAATGTTTAGTGGGGACTACTTGATCATTAATGGGAACAATTGGCCAACCCTGTCAAGGAGGTGACTTATCTACAATAAGAGTGTAGGTAGTTTTTTATTTACTTCACTGATTGGATTATATGGTAAGGCTGTCTGTGGATTAGTGGATATGGGCGGCAACGTTTGTAGATTCGGATGCAAATGATCAAAAATTTATTGATTTGTATCTTAAAGCAATTAAGAAAGGGAAAAGTAATAAGTGATGAGATTTGCTTAAGTTTATACCGTTTTTCTGATTGATTATCAGAAGAATCACAGAATGAATAAATAAGATTTCAAATATGGCGCAAAAGCACCGACCTTTAACCTCTGTATTGGTAAAGCCATCCGGTCCGGATTGCAACCTTGGTTGCACCTATTGTTTTTACCTTGAGAAAGAAAAACTATTCCCTGAAACCAAGGTTCACAGGATGACCCCGGAGATCCAGGAAGAGATGATCAGGCAGGTAATGCAACAGTCGGGCGACGCGGTTTCGATCGGTTGGCAGGGTGGAGAACCGGCATTGATGGGATTGGATTTCTACAAAAGAGCCATTGAACTGGAGAAGAAATATGGCCATGGACAGTCGGTAGGAAATGGCTTTCAAACCAACGGTACCCTTCTCGATGTTGAATGGGCCAAATTTTTCAAACAATACGACTGGCTGATAGGCCTTTCACTTGATGGGCCGCAGCATATTCACGACAGTTATAGATTGGACAAGGGACTTCACCCGACGTGGGAGAAAGTGGAGGGGGTGGCTAAAATGCTGTTAGCTGAAGGTGTAGCAGTTAATGCGATGTGCTGCATTACCGATTACTCAAGTAATTATGCAGAAGAGCTTTATAACTATTACAAAGGTCTTGGCCTCACCTGGATGCAGTTTATCCCGATTGTGGAGACCGACAAGGACGACCCATCGAAAGCTGCTCCTTTTTCGGTGACCGACGAAAAATACGGTCAATTTCTGATCACACTTTTCGATTTATGGATGAACGATTTCAAAAATGGTGAGCCAACCACGTCAGTTCGTCACTTCGAATCGGTGTTTCACAGCTATGTGGGAATAGAATCGCCGGAATGCACAATGATGAAAGAGTGCGGACCTTACGTTGTGATTGAGCACAACGGCAATGTCTATTCGTGCGACTTCTTTGTTGAACCGCGTCACCGGCTTGGAAATATCCGACAGAGCAAAATCACCGACATGCTCAACTCCAAGAAGCAAGATGAGTTTGGCAAAGTCAAGGCATTACTTCCCCGCAAATGCAAATTCTGCCCCTGGTACACGAAATGTTTTGGTGGCTGTACCAAAGACCGGATCAAAGATCCGAACGACCAACGGCAACCGCGGTTCTGCCTTGCATATCAAATGTTTTTCGAACATGCCGATGCTAAGATGAAGCAGTTGGCTGAACGTTGGAAGCAAAAACAAAATGATTATGCGGAGCATGATCGTACCGGCGGGGTTTATAACGCTTCAGCTGACTTCATGAAGAATTTTAAACGATAAGGAGGAGAAATAATAGACTATGAAGATAGGTTTACTTATTATCTTAGCAGAAAAGGCTGGAATATTTTGAAGAAATATTTTCATTATTTTGTCATCAAACGTTTTTACTATGAAGCAAGAAAAACAGCAAAATATTCAAAAAAGGGCGGTAATAGCGGTAGTGATGATGTTGTCACTGGGAGGTTGTCATTCAAAGTCACAAAAAAATACCGAAATACACGGACAAATAACAGATAAAATAGGACAGACAGATACATTAAGTTGCTGTTCTTCTGGACTTCCATCCCGATTTGGAGGTGCGAAAGCAGATACAACAGTTCATTCTAAGGGATCAGCAAACAATTCCCATAAAGAAGACATGGTGCTCATCCCTGGAGGTAACTTTGTTATGGGTGGAGATTCGCTTTGGGGCAGGTCCGATGAGTTTCCCCGCCATAAGGTTCAGGTTTCATCCTTTTATATGGACAAGCACGAGGTAACCAATGCACAATTTCGGGCTTTTGTGCAAGCAACCAGTTACGTGACCACTGCAGAGCGAAAACCAGATTGGGAAGAGATGAAAAAGCAACTACCCCCGGGAACATCACGACCAGCTGACAGTCTCTTGATTCCTGCCTCTCTGGTATTTAACCCTCCTTCCCATCCGGTTCCACTTAACAATGTTGCAGCATGGTGGCAATGGGTTGCCGGAGCCAACTGGCAACATCCGCAGGGAATGGAATGCACCATTCAGGGAAAAGACGATTATCCGGTAGTACAAGTTTCATGGGAAGATGCCCAGGCATATGCCTTTTGGGCAGGAAAACGATTACCTACGGAATCGGAATGGGAATATGCCGCACGCGGTGGAATTCCATCAGGGATCTATCCTTGGGGCAATCAACTAATTGATCAGGGATTGCCAAAGGGCAATACATGGCAGGGGCATTTCCCGAATGAAAATATATTGAAAGATAAATTCTACAGGTTAGCCCCGGTCATGTCGTATCCTCCAAATGGTTATGGTTTATTTGACATGGCAGGTAATATTTGGGAATGGTGCAATGATTGGTATCGTCCGGACTATTATTTATGGTGCGAAAAACAAGGGATCATTATAAACCCTCAAGGTCCGGAAAAACCATTTGATCCCGATGAACCATATACCCCGAAGCGCGTGGTCAGGGGAGGTTCTTTTTTGTGCACCGATCAATATTGTTCGGGGTTTCGGGTATCGGCCCGAATGAAAACCAGTTGGGATACCAGTCTGGAGCACACTGGATTTCGTTGCGTGGTTTCTGTCAGGTAATTCTCTGCAATGAAACATTCGAATAAATTAAAGACTTAAAAATATGGCTGTTCGTAGTTCAATATTGGTACTCACAATGATATTGTTGGCCTGTTCTTCCAATCCGGGAAGTAAATCTAAAGCTAAGAATGAAAATAATGGAACCGCAGAAACCAAAGAAGCCCCTAAATCCTTTAGCGATAGTGATATGGTTTATTTTAAAGGTGGATCTTTCATGATGGGTTCTGCAAATGGTTTACCGAACGAGCAACCTGTTCATAAGGTCGAAGTTAAATCTTTCAAAATTGATAAATATCCGGTTACGGTAAGCGCATTCCGTCGTTTTGCTGAAGCAACCGGATACAAAACGGATGCTGAAAGATTTGGCGATTCAGGAGTCTTTGATTTTAAAACTTCTGGATGGATTTTAATTCCTGGCGCAAACTGGCAATATCCTCTAGGAAAGAATTCATCTCAAGCAGCAGACAATCACCCGGTAACTCAGGTTAGCTGGAATGATGCAAAAGCATATGCACAATGGATTGGAAAAAGGCTTCCGTCCGAGGCTGAATGGGAATATGCAGCTCGTTGTGGGGGCACGAGTAAAACGCGCTTTAGTTGGGGTGATAATTTGATAATCGGTGGGAAATATATGGCCAACGTTTGGCAAGGTAAAGATCTTTCAGCAAAGCAGGGCGTCGATGGGTTTGACCTTACATCTCCGGTTGGTCATTATGGAGAAATGCCGTGCGGGATGGCAGATATGGGAGGAAATGTTTGGAATTGGTGTTCCGATATTTACAAACCATATTTGGGTAGTGATATTCCTTTTCAGAACAATCCTGAATTAATCGTCATTCGAGGTGGTTCCTTCTTTTTCGATCAGAATGGAGAAAACAGTTATACATCTACTGGCCGTGCATTTAATACTCAGGAAACCTCCTTGTTTAATACAGGATTCAGATGTGCAAAAGATTCTGAATAAGGATCTAGCAGGAAGAAATTTGCAATAATGAAAATCTGTCATTTTATGTGTAAGTATTGCCCAGTTAAAACCTTTAAAAAGAAATGTTGTGTGCAAGGGCATAAAAAAAGAACTTACAAAAATGATTGTAAGTTCTTGATATTCTGGGGTGGGCCCACCAGGGCATGATCCTGGGACCCCCTGATTATGAGTCAGATGCTCTAACCAACTGAGCTATAGGCCCTCAAAATTCGGAATTGAATTTCGGTTTGCAATTTTAGTCATTTGTACCGTATTTCGCAAATGTTTTTTGATAAATTAAATGGATGGAATCACTTTTAACAGAATATTTATCACATTGTGAACATTCTGCCCAAAAACCGCAAGGATTTCCTCCCAGGAAACGGGTATTTCATCCTCTTTCCAGCTATCGTAATCGGTTGCCATGGCAATTGCTGCATATGGTATTCCAAGCTCATTGGCCAGGATACATTCCGGGGCAGTACTCATATTTATAGTTTAACTCTCGAATATATACCTATATTTACAGCGAATTAAAAAAGTTCGATTATGAAAAAGGTTATTGCTTACTTAAGAGTGTCCACGGGCACACAAAATGAAGAAAGACAATCAGAGTTAATTGAGAAACATTGTTCAACAATGAACTATGAAATTGTTGATACAATCAAAGAAGAAAGAATATCGGGTTCATTAAAAGATAGAACAGGGTTAAACAAGCTTAAACAATTAACGAAAGATGATTGTGATATGGTTATTATCTCGGAAACTTCCAGATTAAGCCGTGAAGATAGACTAATATCTTTGGTAAATAATATTCAAATTCTTTTAGATGAAAATATAGATGTTTACTTTTTGAATAATAATAGGCTTTTAAAAGGTGGGCAAGAATTAAGTATTGAAGAATGTATTATATTATTAGTTGAGGCAAAAGCCAATTCTGATGAAAGAAAAAAGATTGTAGAACGTTGTTTATCTGGCAGAATTAGTAAGGTAAAACAAGGTTGTTACGGTGGGCACAAAGTAGCCTATGGATTCAAAATAATTCCTAATAAATTGAGAGTTGGAAGTAGTAAAGAATTCGGGAAAAGTCTTTTAGTAATTGACGAAGATAAGAGGCAAACAGTTGAATTAATATTTGATTTAATTGCTAACAAAGGGTACACAATTAGAAGTTCTTCAAAGTACTTAAATGATTTAGGAATTGATAAGAGTATTGAAAATTGGACATTCTTTTTAATTAAGAGTATTATTCACAATTCTTTATATTGTGGTTTATATACGTTCGGAGGCGAAACAATTGAAACACCGGAAATAATTACCAAAGAATTATTTGATAAGGCACAAATAAAATTAAAAAGTAATCAGTTATTTGTTAATAAAGGAAATGTAAACTACAATATATTAAAAGGTTTGGCAAAGTGTCCCTGTGGGAGTTCTTTAATGATTACTAAAAGGGAAACAGGAAATACATACTATAATTGTACGAAAAAACAGGGTAATTATCAGATTTGTAATTGTACCAACGTCGGAATAAATGCCAGTAATTTAAATAATATAGTTTGGAAAGTAACCAAAGCATTTTTAAATAAAACTGATTTTGCTTTAAAAACAGAACAAGCCGGAAAAGGAATAGATATTGAGATTCAACATTTAGAGAATAAAATAAATAACCAATCGGAGGAACTAACGGTAATTGATAAGAAAATCGAAAGTACATTAGATTTATTAATTAACTCAACTGATGAACAGAGGCGAATTATTAAGCGTAAATTTGATGAATTGGTAAATAATCAAACTGAACTAAAAGAGGTTATTAAATCACTTAATATTGAACTTACAAAGCTACTTACTAAAAGGAAAGATTTTAATACTTATGAAGAATCCGAACTAATGGAAAATTTAACGGATATTGAGAAAAATACCATCTATAAAAAATTCATTAGTGAGGTGGTTTATTATTCGGTAACAAAGTACAAAGGTTTTATTGTAATTACATTTAAGAACGGATTTAAAAGTATTTTAAGTTATACCAATAGAGTTAATTTATCAGTTTATGAATTGCCTCAAAGCTTCAATTTTAACCCTTTAACACGTAAAGTAATTGGTACATTTTATAATACTAATTATCCAGAAACTAACTTCGAATTTCCCACCGCTTACACCAAAGAATTAACTTATGAAGAAATAACGAAAGATAAATCATTTACAACTGTATTAATTAAAGAACCAATTGAAATATAATTTAAGAATCAAAGAAGAAAGTGAAATTTTAAAAGGTGTTTT
>JAAFHB010000215.1 GCA_010906965.1 Mariniphaga sp.
TCATATTTCAAAGGATGATTCAATAATTGAAACTTTCCAACTTGCTACAGCGATGACTGGCTGTTTTTTATTTTATTGGTTTTAAATGGCTGAAACCTGGTTAAAATCTGCTATTTTGCAAAAAAAGAATTCTCATGTCAGGATTAAAAATTCCATATCTGAAAGAAATGTTTCACGAGAAACCGGTAAACATCGGCACTCGGTTGATCACTTCGGGCGCAATGATTAATATTGATAAAATTAACTGGAAGGAGTATCCTCACAGGCCCGATGTAAAGGTTTATCTGGGCTATTGTGATCAAAAGCTTTGGTTAAATTATCTTGTAGCGAATGATTTAGTCAGGGCCGTTTGTCGCGAGGATCAGGAACCCGTTTGGCAGGATTCGTGTGTGGAGTTTTTTGTGAAGCAAGGAGATTTCTATCGAAACTTCGAGTTTAATTGTCTCGGAGTCTGTTTATCTGCACTTGGTACTGATCGTAATTCCCGGACCCGACTTGAAGAAGCAAGCCTTGCTCAGATTCTGAGATTTCCTTCTTTAAACGTTGAAAGTCTTCCCAACGAAAGTGTTCTTTCAAATTGGTCGCTTACCGTTGCCATTCCACTCGAATTAATTGGGCTAAATCCCGGAAGTCAGTTTATGGCCAATTTCTACAAATGTGGTGATAAAACCATCGAACCACATTACGTTAGCTGGTCAGCAATCGCGACTCCGGCACCCGATTTTCATCAGCCAGCGTTTTTCGCGCAGGTTGAACTGGCAAAATAAATTGTTTGAATTGTTTTTAAATCGGATTATCACGATGAGGTTTATCGTAATTTTCGTAATCGTAATTTTGAGTTTTCAGGGACGGGTTTTTGCCCAGGAAATAGATATGCTGGTTGAAAAGATTCCTGCTACGGGTAAATCGCGGGCCTTCCCTGAATTTGCAGGTATGCAAATGCCAACGGATTCAGCCTCTTTTCCTGTTTTACATCAAGATTTAAAAAGCGGTTTTGAACTTAAAAAACCTTACTTGCCAACAATAAATTTCAATTTGACGAAAGGCTGGAAAACCGAAACGGGATCTTTATTGGGCTTAAGGGGCACTGGTGTTTTTCCGTTTATGAATAATCCTTTAAGTCTTTATGGCGGATCTATTTTGGATACCTACCAGGGAACTTATGGAATACGTACTTATCAGTTGAATAATAAACTGTCGGTGGGAACAGCAGGCTACTCCGAACAAAGCTTCAACGCATATTCGCAACAATCCGGGATATATCGTCAAACCAATTATAGTAGTTCGTTGTTTGTTGGTTATAAGTTCTCCGAGAAGTTCAGTATTTCCGCCGGTTTCACCATGCAACGCAATGGCGATCCGTGGAATCGAAATCAGGGAATACAGAATAGTGGAATGTTTCCATAATCATTGCTGATAATCAATATTTTATTCTCTAAAAAGTTTTTATCGTGGATCAAATACTGGATAAAAAAATACAAAATGCCTATAATGCATTAATCTTTCAGTGCACGAAGAATTTGCCTGAAGGTGACCTGCCACTTGTTGAAAACGCTTTCGACTTTGCGGCTAAAGCGATCGGCAATTCGACGTGGGAAAATGGTGAGTTTATTCTGAGTCACTCGATTTCGGTTGCAAAAATTGCCGTTTTGGAGTTGGGATTATCAACTGATGCACTTATTTCATCTTTGTTGCATAATGTTTATGAGCACAAAGGGGTTGTATTTACAGCTGAGGAAGTGAAAAAACAGTTTGGGGCCAATGTTGCTGATATTCTCGACGGGATTATTAAAATCAATTCTTTAAATACTGAAAATCTTGCATTTCAAAGTGAAAATTTCAGAAGGTTGATGCTCGCGCTTTCGGGTGATGTGAAGGTGATTCTGATTAAAATTGCCGATCAGATGCAGGATATGCGGACGATGGACAAATTGCCTGTGGAAGTTCAAAACAGGTATTCGATAGATACCTGGCATTTGTATGCGCCACTGGCGCACCGTTTGGGTCTGTACAAAGTGAACTCCGAGTTACTCGATCTTGCGCTTAAATACCTTCATCCTGAAGATTATATGGCCATTGTTGAAAAGCTGAAAGAGACGTCTGTTGAACGGGCAAGCTTTGTTTCTGCATTTGTTACTCCAATTGAGCAGAAACTTCATAGCCGGGGATTCGATTTTGAAATGAAGGCCCGAACCAAATCGATCTATTCGATCTGGAACAAAATGCAAAAGCAAAAAGTTGATTTTCACGAAGTCTATGACCTTTTTGCCATTCGCATTATCCTTAATTCGGAACCCGAAAATGAGAAAGCTACCTGCTGGCAGGTTTTTTCAATGGTCACCGAAGAATATCTTTCGAATCCGGACAGACTAAGGGACTGGATCACTTATCCAAAGTCAAATGGTTATGAATCATTACATACAACAGTGCTTGGTCCGGGGAAACGATGGGTTGAAGTTCAGATACGAACCCATCGGATGGACGATATTGCAGAAAACGGACTTGCCGCCCATTGGAGATACAAAGGAGGAAAAGGGGGAGCAGAGATTGATAAATGGCTGAAGAATGTACGCGAGATTCTCGAAAATCCGCAGCTTAATCCGGTTGATTTTATCGAAGATTTCAAAGTTAACATTTACGAAGATGAGATTTTTGTCTTTACCCCCAAGGGAGACCTGATCAAATTACGTGCGGGGGCAACAATACTCGATTTTGCGTATGAGATTCACTCCCGCATTGGCGACCGGTGTGTTGGAGGAAAAGT
Organism: Mariniphaga sp.; assembly: GCA_010906965.1. Classification (GTDB taxonomy): domain Bacteria; phylum Bacteroidota; class Bacteroidia; order Bacteroidales; family Prolixibacteraceae; genus JAAFHB01. Next base: position 2,765 of record JAAFHB010000215.1, read on the forward strand.
CAACAATAAGTTGGTGACGCTAAAGTACCAACTGAAAAATGGTGATCAGATTTCGGTTGAAACATCAAATAATCAGCGGCCAAAGATGGATTGGCTCGATTTTGTGGTCACTTCGAAAGCAAAAACCCGTATCAAGGCCAGCCTGAATGAGGAACACAAACGGGAGGCTGAAAACGGGAAGGAAATTCTTCGGCGGAAGTTTAAAAACTGGAAAATTGACTTTAATGATATTGTAATCCGGGATTTACTAAAACATTACAAGTTAAAGCTTGCCGCCGATCTCTATTACAATATTTCTGTGGGAAAGATTGATACCCTCGAAATAAAAGAACAGATTATTGGTAAAAATGAGGAGTCGCAGCAGGAAAAAATAACAGAATTGATTCCTGATCAGGAGGTTAAAGAGTTGTCATTTGATAATAGTGATGATTACCTTGTAATTGATAATAACCTGAAAGATGTAAATTATAAACTGGCTGTTTGTTGTAACCCGATCTTTGGGGATGAAATATTTGGATTTGTGACTATCCTTGAAGGAATTAAAATTCATCGGGTTACGTGTCCAAATGCCAAACAGTTGTTTGAGCGATATCCCTATCGGATCATCAAGGCCAAATGGAGACTTACCGGCAAAAGGAATTCTTTTCAGGCCTCTATCCATATTTCGGGATCAGACCGCCTTGGCATCGTAACTGATATATCCAGGATTATCTCGAAGGAGGTTGGAATTCAAATGCGTTCAATTGCCATTAACTCAGAAAATAAATCGTTTGATGGTAATTTAAGGGTATTTGTGAATGATCTTGACCATCTTGATTTTCTGATGCAGAAATTGAAGAATATTAAAGGTGTCCATTCGGTGACCAGAGCAGACGCCTGATCACCTAATGAATACGATCAAGTTAATCTCTTGGTCACGCTGTAAAACCATTAAAAAATCACTTAAATGCCAGATTGGGAGACCATATTAAAAAGAGCGAAAGAAGCGTTTGAGCAAAACAGAAACGAAGAAGCATTGACAATTCTGAATGAAGCGGCAAATGCGGACAATGGTGATGCGATATTTCTGAAAGGCGAAATTTATTTCAAGTTACAGAAGTGGGGTGAGGCGCTTAACCAATTTTCATTATTTCTGGAGAAGTATCCATCTGATCTGAAGGCTGAATCGTATTGCGCAATGATCCAAAATATTCTGGGTTTTTACCACAAAGATTTGTACAATCCATAAGTTTCACCCAATAAATTTTGATAATTATCAAAAATTAGTAATTTTGGCAATGTCACATTAGTTAAAACAGGAAGTTATTTAAGTCAAACCATTAAAATTGAATAGTATGAAGAAAATGATCTTTATTTTTGCTTTATGTTTGAGTTTTGGAACACTTATGGCTCAAGATGCAGCAACTTTTAAAAATGCAGGAAATGATGCCCTCAAAGCTAAAGACTATGCCAAAGCGCTTGAAAATTACGAAAAAGTGATGGCAGCTACTGGTACTGGGGAACAGGATTATGCAATGATTTTTAATAGTGCAGTATGTGCTATTCAAATCAAGAATTATGAAAAAGCAACGAAATATTTTGATCAGACAATTGCCGGTAATTACAAACTTGAAGATTCTTTTTTTAATAAAGCAATGGTTTTGAAGATGCAAAAAAAGAATGAGGAGTACCTTAAGGTGATGAACGAGGGTATTGCAAAATTTCCGGAAAACGCAAAGTTTAAAACAGATCTTGCTAAATACTATCTGATTGAAGGAAGTTTACAGTACAACAATGGTGCTACTTTACTGAAAAGTGCAATTGATAAACTTAAATCAAAGAAATACGTCGATACCAAAGATCCTGCTTACCTGGCTGATATAGAAAAAGTAAAAAAAGAATTTAGCGATGCCATTCCATTATTGGATAAGGCGCTTGAACTAAATCCTGCTGCCGCTAATGCTAAAGCGATTAAGGCAAATTGCGAAAAACAATTGAAAACACTGTAATTCTGTTATTATACAACAAAATGCCCGATCTGTGATCGGGCATTTTGCATTTTATATTATTGATTAAAAAAATGGAAAATACGCTATTACTTGTAGCACGGGAAGGCATGGGAGATGCTCCTCCCGAACTTCAAACAGTTCTGATTATTAATTTTTTCAGAACGTTGTTGAAAGAAAATCAAATTCCCGGTTCAATCTTTTTTTATGCCGATGGGGTAAAGCTTAATCTTAAAGGCTCTGTAATTGAGGATCAATTGATTGAGATTGAGAAAAAAGGAGCTTCAATTATTACCTGCACTTCATGTCTGAATTTTTATGAGGTTTTGCCTGAATTGGCTTCTGGAATAAAAGGGGGAATGTCGGATTTAGTTCGTTTAATCGGTAGCTCAGCAAAGCTAATAACCCTTTAATTCTGATTTTTCCTTTTTAAGATGGGACAGTGAATTTAAAAAGAGCCATCAGCTAAAGCAAATGGCTCTTTCAAGTTTATGAAGGCTCTTTATTTCTTATAAATCAGATTGCCTTCCTGATAACCAGGTTTGTCCATAAACCAATCTGTGTATAAAGAACCACCGGACTCGGCCCATGCCCCAAATTTTAAATACACTTTTGTAAGATCATTCTTTTCAATTGCATACTGGAAACTAGAGGGTACTTCCAGCATCCAGATAAGATTGGTTTTAGATTTATAGTATCGTGAAGTGGTAGGATTAGTGGTGTCGTCTCCCAGACCAAAAAAGGTAGTACTTGCCTTTGATGTTGGTTTTGTTCCACTAAGATGAATTTCTTTTGACCGATCACCATTAACATATACAAATGGATTATAAGGAGCAGAACCCAAATTTACAAGGGTTTGCGGTGTTGTAAATAGTATATGGAATTGAATTTCTTTTGGTTCTGACCAGCCATTACCCGGAATAACATTTACACCCATTCCACCCGTTGAAGGTAATAGTGAGAAGGCGTCGTCAAATGCAATTACAACTGCTTTGTCTTGTCCCGCCTCTAAACTATTATTTTTTACTGCCCCTGATTGATCGGTTAAGGTGACGGAAGAGACAGCAGTTGCAGTTACTGGAAGTTGAATTCCAAAACCGTTCTTAAAACTTGCACCTATTGCTCTTAATTTTAATTTGATAAATAACTCAACTATATTGGATTGTGCATTTGATACCTGTTCGTAATTACAGTCAATTACCATATCGTTGAAATCGAAATCGCCCAACGAAGGCCATAAATCTTCAATTAATAAACTGTTATATTGATTCTTACCAGGATAATAGCTTGTGTGGGCTCTTTTCGGATCGTTTGGAAACTCATCAAACGCATTCGTTACACCATCTTTATCATCATCCAACGGTGTATCAATCAATGGAACTGATGTAACGTCTATGGCACTCGGTGGATTCGCCGTCAGATAGAAAATTGCATCATTAAAATCATTGTCCGATCCGCCTTCTCTGTTCAGGTCCTCAAACCCTAAAAGAACGAGTTGTCTAAGATTATCATGCAATAAGACGGTGTGCTGACGTTTATCTGGGTTGATCTCCGAATTTAGTATTGGATCTGAGAAATAAACTGTAGTGCCGTTTACTTTACCGCCGCTCCATCCGTTAGGAACAAGAAACCAACCTATTGCTTGTCCCGTTTCGAATCTTCCTAATAATACCTTGCTTCCCGATTTTAAATTGCCACCTGAGCCCGGTAACGAAGAGTTCGGAAAAATAATGATTAACTTCGTAATGTCACTTACCTTTGCTGGGGGTGATTTGGCATCATAAGTATAATATCCGATTGCGTTCAGATATCCGGCACCTTCACTAACAAAGGTGATCTATACGTCAGCTGGTTCTTTTAAGACTACATCACCTTCGTTACCTTTAGCAAGATATTGCGGATGACTTACCGGAAGCGTGATACTTTCTGGTAATGATGCATTAATATCGTTGAGAAAACTCTGTGTAATCACATCATTAACTGGCATAAGGTAATTTGGAACACCTTGCGAATTGTAGGTGCCGGAATAACTGAAAGTATAGGAAGCCTTTGTTCGAAGACTTGAAGGAAGAGATAATCGAGCCGATTTTATTGCATTACCCTCACCGTAATTGTAGGATGCGGTAGTTCCACTAATTGCAAATCCTGCTTCAGTTTCCAAACCGATATAATTTGTTACTAAGTATAAACTGTCCTGGGAGGATGGCAAATTTAATTTTACGTCAATGCGACCGTTTGATTGGCTAACATATGTTCCAATAAGTCGGGCATTTGTGTTGGGTGATTCTTTTGATCCCGGGTAATCAAGATAAATTGAAACAGGGACATCTGACAGATTAGAACTTGAATTTTTAACCAAAATTCCAACAGAAACTTCATTGGAAGTGGCGAAGCTAAATGAACCTGGAATAACCAAATCCTTCATTGTTTTTAATGTGGGTTCAGTATCAGTTGTTACCGTGCTTTTTTTACTACATGACCACATACCGAAAACGAATAGGGCCGTGAGGAGAAGTAATCTTTTTTTCATTACATTGATACTTTTAATTTAACACTACTTTTTTAAGAAAATATAATTTCAGAATTATTTAATGTCACCAACTTGTTGTTTTTGTCTGATTTTCGAAATCTATTCCTGTTGCTCAATAATCTTGTAAATAATTGTACGTAAGGCATATGAGATTATTTTATAAATGATTTAAAATTGAAATCCGTTGTTCGTAAAACCAAATACTTATAGCAATTATATTTACCTTCTGTAGAAGTAATTAATTGGTAATGAAATTTTTATATGGAAAAAATGCTGGGGTTTATCCGATTTTTAAATCAAAATATTGATTTGCTTTTTTTATACAAACAATTGTCGATATTTAAAAATGATTGGATAAGTTTGGGAAAGGAAAGAGACTAAAACGGAATATTATTATGATATTAGTAAGGAGTCAGAATCCTGGAAAATTTCCTCAATAAGTTACGAGGACAACTGGAAAAACTATTTTGGTTTAGTTTTTCCAGCTGTTGGCTTAAAATTGAATATACTGATTAAAGTATAAGTTTGAGAGCCATAAATTTGACTAATATGGCTTAATTTAATTATTGCGTAAAATTTCAATTATTGATAGCAGGCAATTGCTGATATAGAAACAGATACCAAATAATTGAGATTATTACAATTTTTGAAGGTAATCCTTTAACTCTACGAGCAATTCTTTTGA
>JAAFHB010000216.1 GCA_010906965.1 Mariniphaga sp.
TAAAGGGGAATCGATTACGGAATTGGTTCCGGAGAAGGTGGCTATTTTTCTGAATCAACAAATTTTCTTCCCTAAAAATCTTTAGACAGGCAACGGCCGTACCATCGTCATTCGTCACCCCATTTTACGACTCATCCTAACCAATCAACGATCCGGTTTCTTATAATTTTTCTCAATTGGTTTTCGGCTTTAATTTGGAGAAAATTTAAAAATGCCATGAGAACATTAATCGCTATCCTCTCTTTCCTGCTTTCAATTTCAGGCGTTACAGCGCAGGTTCGGCTCACGGGCAAAGTGACTGATGAAAAGCAAATACCACTTGCCGGAGCAAATATTTTCCTTCAGGGAAGTTACGACGGAACAACTGCTGACAGCCTGGGAAATTTTAGTTTCAAACCCAAATTGAACGGTATTCAAACTTTGTCGGTAACTTATATCGGCTATAAACCACTTCTCCGTAAAGTTGATCTGGACAGTGCAAAAACCATTGCAATCAACTTCGTTTTGGAGGAATCGGGCGAAAAAATTGATGAAGTGGTGATTAACGCAGGTGCTTTCGAAGCCAGCGATGAAAAAAAAGCCGTCATGCTGCGCGTTTTCGATATTGCCACGACACCCAGCGCACAAGGCGATATTTTTGGCGCTCTTGGTACATTACCTGGTGTTCAGAAAGTTGGCGAAGATGGCCGTGTGTTTGTCCGCGGGGGCGAAGGTTACGAAACCAAAACCTTTATGGACGGTATGCTCGTTGCGACTCCGTATTTATCGCGTATGCCCGATATGCCAACACGGGGACGTTTTTCACCGTTACTTTTTAGCGGAACGTTGTTCAGTACGGGTGCCTATTCTGCAGAATATGGTCAGGCCCTCTCCTCTATAGTTGACATGAAAACCAATTCTCCCGAAACCGAGGATAAATCGAGCATTTCAATCATGACGGTTGGTGTGATGGGATCAACCTCCAAATGCTGGAAAGGCGGTTCGCTTTCACTAAGTGGCGATTACGTCACGGCCGGTTTATCGAATAAAATCAACAAACAGCAGGTCGAATGGATTAAAAGTCCGGTTGGAATCGATGGTACCGTAATGCTTCGGCAGAAAACCGGTAAAACGGGCATGTATAAACTCTTTGGTACATTTAATAACAGTACAAGCGGGATGATCTATCCGAATACACAGACAGGTGTAAACCAAAATATTCTATTGAACGGCAGCAACGTGTATCTGAACAATACCTGGAACAACCAGCTGGGTGAGAAGTGGATCGTCAAATCGGGACTTGTCTGGAATTACGACAACCAGAAGTTTGATATCGATCAAGACCAGGTGGTGACGAATGAAAAGATGATTCAGGCGAAACTGGGATTCGTTCATTTTGTGAATGATCAGACCGAATTGAAATTTGGCGCCGACTTGGTGAACTACGCTTATGAGCAAAACATCAGGATGGACGGGAACTTCCGTCTGCCGTTCAATAACAATCAGCTTTCGGGTTTTGCCGAGATGGAATATAAACTCACAAAAAAGTTTGCCACGCGAATCGGTGCCAGAATTGAAAATAGTTCACTTTCGGGCCAAACCACGCTTGTTCCACGCTTTTCGGGAGCCTATAAAACGGGGAATCACAGTCAGGTGTCACTCGCTTGCGGTCAGTTTTACCAGAACCCGGAGGAAAATTATCTGAAATTTGCACCACAATTAAAAGCTGAAAAGGCAGATCATCTTGTGATGACCTGGCAGTATCTGACTGAATTAAAAACATTCAGGGTGGAAGGTTACCTGAAAAAATATTCCAGTCTGGTGAAATTCAACATGCCACTGGCAACCAACCCGCTTGACTATTCAAATACAGGAAGTGGTCACGCCGAAGGAATCGATATTTTTTGGCGCGATAAGGAAACCTTCAAAGCAACTGATTATTGGATCTCCTACTCGTGGATCAACGCCCGACGCAATTACAAGGATTATCCTTCAGCAGCCATTCCGAATTACGTATCAGAACACAACTTGTCGGTCGTTTACAAACGGTTTTTCGAAAAACAGCGGACCTATGCATCGCTCACTTATTCCTATGCAAGCAGTCGCCCTTATCACGATCCAAATTTTTCCGGTTTCATGAACTCAAAAACTAGCCCGTACAACGACATCAGCTTAAGCCTGACTTACCTGATGAAAATATTTGGGAAGCAATCCGTTCTGCACCTGATGGTCAATAACCTGGCTGGATTCGACAATATATACGGGTATAATTTTTCGAATACTCCCAATGCGGCAGGACACTACGAATCGACACCTATCAGGTCGCCTTTTGTCCGGCAAATAATTTTTCTCATATCAATCATGTTGTGAAAGAAAGGCCGAAGCTGAAAAGTGGGAAGATTGAATCTAAAGAATAATAAAACGCCACGAAGACGCTAAGTTGCACTAAGATTTAAAAAGATTCAACATTTCCCTCTTGAAACTTAGAGCCTTCGTGACAAAGAAGTTTTTGGGAGTAGGTTAAAAGTCAAAAATATTGGACATAAATTTCTGAGTAAATCAAATTTTAAAAATTACAAAAAATGAAAACGTTAATTGCAACCTTGATTTTAGTTTCGCTGTTCAGTTTTGGATTCGCAAACGAAGCTTACGAAAAGGCCATGAGCCTTTCAATCGAAAAATTGTTTCAGGTTAAAACTGTTCCTGAGTATATTGATGTCGCCAATCAGTTTGAGCGTATTTCGCAGATCGAAAAAACCAAATGGCTGCCGCTGTATTATGCCTCCTTTGCCTACATCATGATCAGTTTTCAGGAACCAGATAACGCGAAGAAAGACACTTACCTCGATCAGGCTCAGAAGTATCTTTATCAGGCAAAAACCATTGACCCCAATGAGTCGGAATTGTTTATGCTTCAAGGATTCCTGTATCCTTCCCGCATAAACATCGACCCGATGAATCGTGGTATGTTGTACATTGGCGAAATGAACAAATCGCTTGAAAAAGCTTTGGAGCTGAATCCGGACAATCCACGCGTTTATTACTTGCGTGCCACAATGACTTTTCACATGCCCGAAGCATATGGTGGCGGTGCAGCAAAAGCGCTCCCATTATTCCTAACCGCTGAAGTAAAATTTAAGATTTTTAAGCCCAAAACAGCCATTTCGCCCGATTGGGGAAAAGAAATGAATGATGCCGAACTAAAAAATGCCAGGGAGGCATTAAAACAATAGCTTAATAAGTTTTTCAATTCTTTGTTTTTATAGCTGTTAGCTTCTGGCCACTGGCAACTTGCTGTAATACTCTCAAGAAAAATGGAAACTAAAAAAGCGATTTAGTGCATTTTGCAGATTCAATTTACCCAACAGAACTTGAAATTCTGGTTAATGTAAGCGATCTGGCGGTGGTAGTGACCAGTAGCAAGTAGCCAACTGCCAGCTGCAGATCTCGATTTTATAAAAAAATGTATAAAAAGTACACTGCCAATCCGCAACAGATTCTTTTATTCTGTACTTTCGAAAAAAAACCGGCAAAAACCATTTACAAATAATGAACAATCAAACCAATCTTAAAAAACTGATCTGGCAAGTTTTTGCCTCGATTCTGCTGTTAATTGTACTGGGAAACCTGATCATGTTAATTGTTGCCCGTGGCGAAAAAATTACCGGGCAGATGTTTCTGCTCGGTTCTATTAATTCGGTGCTTATAGGTGGATCATTTATGCTCGGACTAATGTTTATTATCGCAACTCTTGACCGAAAACTACCATGGTTACAGAATCCACTTAAACGATTGATCGTACAATTTTTTGTCACGATCGTGTTCTCGCTGATTGTTATAGTGTTCGCGATCTTGTTGTCCGGCTTTTTCTGGCACCAGAAAATCACTTCCGATTTTTTTCTCGAAACAGGGGCTTTCATGGTTAAGATTGCATTCATTTTTGTTTTTTTAGGCTCTCTGATTTCAAATGCAATCATGTTTTTCAAAAATTGGAAAGAGGCTGCCGTTCAGCAGGAAAAACTCAAACGGGAACAATTGGCACTGCAGTATGAAACCCTTAAAAGTCAGGTGAACCCTCATTTCCTGTTCAATAATTTGAATTCCCTTACTTCACTGATCAGTACCAATCCAGAGAAAGCAATTGATTTTGTGAAAAAACTATCGGAAGTGTACCGCTATGTCCTCGATCAAAAGGATCATGAATTAGTTGCCCTCGAAACGGAGTTGAAATTTCTTGAATCGTATATTTTCCTACAGAGAATAAGGTTTGAAACCAATCTCAATGTACAGATTGACGTCAACCCGGGAAAGTTCAAAGTTATTCCATTATCCGTTCAAATGCTGGTCGAAAACGCCATCAAGCACAATGAGATATCGGATAGAAATCCGCTGTCTATCCACCTATTTTCGACTGACGACGATTACCTTATCGTTGAAAACCGGCTTCAGAAAAAAGTGGGATCTGAAGGAAGTGGAAGTGGGATCCAGAACATCAAAGACCGCTATGAATTCTTCACCAGCAAAAAGGTGATCATTTCTGAAAATACAGAGAAATTCATGGTGAGTATACCCTTGCTAACAGACTGAAAAGATGTATAAAGTACTAATAATTGAAGACGAGAAGCCAGCCGCAGATTGGTTAAAGCAACTGATCCTGAAGTTTGATCCCCGGATTACGATTCTTTCTGTGATTGATTCAGTGAGTGGAGCTGTTGAATGGTTTCAGCAGAATCCGACTCCCGATCTTGCTTTTATGGATATTCAACTCGCCGACGGATTGAGCTTTGATATTTTTGAGCAGACGAAAATCCTTTGTCCTGTTATTTTCACGACGGCCTATGAAGAATATGCCATTAAAGCATTCAAGGTAAACAGTGTGGATTACCTGCTTAAACCTATAGCGTACAGTGAACTCGAAGCCGCTTTTCAAAAGTTCGGCGAAAGGGTTCAAAGTATGCAGGCAACCCCATCAGTTACAATTGAGTTATTGAATAAAGTAAAGGAAATGCTCCGGAAACAGTACAAGACCAGGTTCGTAATTAAAGTCGGAGAACACCTGAAATCGATTACTGTTGAAGATATTCTCTTTTTTTATAGCCTCGAAAAAGCAACTTACCTTTGTACCGCTGATTTCAAAACCTACCTTGTTGATTATTCACTTGACCGCATCTCAGAAATGATTGACGAACACCGGTTCTTTCGCATTAACCGTAAATATATCCTGAGTAATCAATCGATTGCCGACATCATTTTCTATTCAAACAGCCGTCTGAAAATCAAGCTTAAAAAGCCCGGTGAAGAAAGTATTATTGTAAGCAGAGATAAAGTATCGGCATTCAAGGAATGGCTGGATTTGTAGGTGTTCTGTAACTATGTTTGATTGCCAAAGCATTTAAATAACTATGACTTAAGTTAGTTTTTGTCCAACCATATTTACTATATTTGCATACAAATCTAAATACGTCAACCTGCATATTAATATTTAAATGAAAAAATCAAAATGAATCGAATCTTCTCACTCGGAGCTCTCCTAATTTTTGCGGCTTGTAACACACAGCCCAAAACTGAACAGGTTAAAGTTGAAACAGTAAAGCTTGAAACAGCCTCTGCATTACCTTGTGGTATCACAGGAACTGCCGCATGCGCCGGCTGTCCTGAAGCTGCGAAAGAAATCAAAGCCCAAATTGTCAGTGTCGATTCAGTGCAGAAGAATCCCGAAAAGTACTTCGACAAAATGATTGCAATACAAGGACGTGTAATACATACCTGTAAAGTAAGTGGGAAAAAAATGTTTCTGGCCGGCTCGGATGAGCAAAATCTGATCAGAATCAATGCCGGTGAAAACATTAGCCGATTTGACGAAAGTCTTCAGGGAGAAATAGTTATCGCCAAAGGCGTTTTAACCCCGATAGTTGATGCCGTGGTTGATAAGGAAAAAGACGGTAAAACGGTCTGTATAACCGAAGGTAAAGCAAAACAATACGTTTTAGCCTGCAGTGAGTTCAAGGTGATGGCAAAAAACTAAATAAGCTTTCTCTTTTCAAAACTCAAACATGTCTGTTTTATTTATTGAATGATAAATAAAACAGACATGTTTTTTTACAATCAAATTATTTCCTCATGAATTTATATAAACTCAACAGGGCAACTCATCGCGACTTCGGTTATTTTTTTGCGGCAATGACCGTTATCTATGCATTATCCGGAATCGCACTAAATCATCGTAAAGACTGGAATCCAAGCTATAGCATTGAACGAACCAAGCATCAGGTGCAAATTCCAGCCGATCTTATGAAAAATGAAAAAATGGGCGTTGATGAAATATTGAAGCAAATAGAGCAGGAAAAAAATTACCGTAAATATTACTTCCCTTCCCCTGGCGAGTTAAAGGTATTTATGAATGGCGGAGGATCTGTTGCTGTAGATCTTACATCCGGAAAATTACTATTTGAGGATCTGAAAAAACGGCCTTTGTTTCACCAGATTAATTTTCTTCATTACAATCCCGGTAAACTCTGGGTTTGGTTTTCGGATATGTTCTGTATCGCACTTATACTAATGGTAATTAGTGGATTATTTATATTAAAAGGTAAAAATGGAATTACCCGTCGCGGAGCCTGGCTCACTGGTGCCGGGATTATTATTCCGATCGTGTTTTTGCTGATGTACTATTAAGTGAGTAGATTTGTAGGAACATTAATTTCTTCGATGATCCCGAAAACCGGCCAATATGCAGATGTAATCCTCCCCCTTCCAGTAGCAGGATGTTTTACTTATAATGTACCCGACGAGCTAAACAGTCAGGTGGTGCCCGGAGCAAGGGTGATCGTTCAATTTGGTGTTAAAAAATTCTATTCGGCGCTGGTTCACGAAATTCATGACAGGAAACCTGAGGACTACACTACAAAACCAATTGAATATTTGATCGATGCAAATCCAATCATTCCAATTACCTGTTTTCCTTTTTGGGAGTGGATTGCAGGATATTACCACTGCACATTGGGAGAAGTGCTTAAAGCAGCATTGCCTTCAGGACTTAAGCTTGAAAGTGAAACAAGAATCAATTACAATAGCGATTACATTGAACAAAGCGATCAAGGACTTACGCCACGGGAACAACTTCTGTTCGATGTGATCCGCGAAAAACGTAGCCTCTCTATTTCAGAGCTCAACAATTCAGTACTCAAAAAGAACTCAATTGTCATAGTCAAGGATTTGCTTGGAAAAGGAGCTGTTTCGATTGAGGAGGAGATGAAGGAGAGCTATCGGCTAAAGACCGAATCGGTGATTGAATTGCCCGAACGACTTCGGAATGAGAAATCGATTCATCTTGCACTTGACTTGCTAAAGAAAACGCCCTTGCAGCAAAAGCTTTTGGAAAGTTACCTCGGGCTTTCTGAAATACTGAATCAAAAAGAAGCAAATGTGGTTACCAGGAAAGAGTTGCTCCATTCTTCAGGAATAAGCGTTGCCGTATTAAATGGCGTCATTAAAAAGAATATCTTAGTGGTTACGGAGCAGAAAGTCGACCGGCTGGCTGCCTATCAAGGCGAAATAAAAGAAGTCTCAGACCTAAGTCCGGCTCAAACCGAAGCTTTAAACCAAATAAAGCTTTCGTTTGAAAGTAAATCTGTTACACTATTACATGGCGTTACTTCGAGCGGTAAGACTGAGATATATATCAAATTAATAAAAGAATGTCTCGATGCAAGAAAACAGGTGCTTTACCTGCTTCCTGAAATTGGACTTACGACTCAAATTATCAATCGATTAACGCGTGTTTTCGGCGATAAAGCAGGAATCTACCACTCGAAATTTAATGATTCAGAGCGGGTTGAGATATGGAATAAAGTATTAAATTTCGGAAAAGAAAATACAGATAACAATCCTGAGTCTGATTACCAGCTAATTGTTGGCACACGGTCGGCTTTGTTTCTTCCG
>JAAFHB010000217.1 GCA_010906965.1 Mariniphaga sp.
TTCGGGAATTAAAATTGAGAATCTTACCTATATAGGAAAAAAGCTAACGAACACCGAAAGTGCCAAAATCAGACAGCAAAACACTAAAAATTTGATTATAAAATAAGTATAGAATGATCCTGAAGATAAAATGGCAATCATATCTTAATTGAATAAAGAAAAACAAGCGGCTAAATATTCAGGATAAACAGGATGTTTTTACAGTATTATTTAAATTGAATGCGATTTTATTAATAAACAAAGCCTCAAATATTAAACAATTTGAGGCTTTGTAATATCTCACGGCAATAATAACTAACCGAAAATAAATCAGCCATTTAAAATTTGTGTGGTCGGCCTATTTATTAGAATGCAATGCTACTTTATTTCCTTCTGTATCAGTAAAGAAAGCCATATAACCAATTTCTTCATTGATTAACGTTTTAGGCATTACTACTTTACCCCCGGCTTCCACAATTTTACCCAGAGGCAATGCAAGATCGGGATTTCCATTTAGATAAATTACTGCCCCGTCTGCGCTTGGTTTATACATTTCGTGCTGTACCAATCCTCCCCCAACGTTCGCTGACATATTTTCAGTCGGGAAAAAAGCCATGAGCATTCCATTCATATCCATCTGTTGCATTTCGATATCAAAGACTTTCTCATAGAATTTGGTAGCTCTGGCGATATCATTTACTGCAATTTCAAACCAGTTTAGTGCATTTTCTGTTGATTTCATTTCACTCAATTTTAAGGGTTAAAAAAGTAATTGAATAATTCGTATTTTTTACGAAAACGCTAAAATATTAGTTACAAAACCGGACCATTATTTCGGTACTTTAACAAATGTGCCATACGAAGTTATTTTATTGCATGGACAACTTAGCACACCAACCTAAATGAAACAAAATCCTAATTGTTGAGTTACTCAACATGTGTATATATTCTATACACCATGTTTATATCATTGTTTTACTGACTATTAGAACCTCTTACAATTTATAGTGTTGAATTATTCATCACTTCCTCTGTTTATTTTCTAAACACATCATATCTCAATATGCTAATTTACTGATCATTAGCACCTGTTTTTCCCATTGGCATCATAATTGATTATTGTCTATCATCATTAAAAAAAAGCAAAATCATGAAAACCAAGATCTGTTTATTAATTGGATTTTTACTACTAAATTACAGTATTACAAGCAGTAAAGAAGTAGAAACGGGAAATGCCCAAACTCAGCAGGGCTCCATAAACCTGTTTACAACTCCAGATCTATATAATCTGACGTTGAAGTGGGTCAGCGAATACGGAAGATTTAACCCAAAATTGAAAATAAACCTGGTTAAATCAACAGATATTGAAATTGCAGAAAAGTTAAAATCAGGCGAAGGTCTTGGATTTATTGCGGATGAATCATATGCTGCACTTGGCAATCAGTCAACATGGAACATGGTAGTTGGCCGCGATGTGATTGTACCGGTGATGAATGCGGCTAATCCATTTTTTGATGATATTTATCAGAAAGGTATTACTTCTGAAAAATTAGCCCGGATTTTTGAAAACCCTGAAAAGCAAAATTGGGGAATGCTTTTGGACAACACGAAGAATAGTTCAGATATCCCTGTTCATTTCTATATGATGAATAACCCTTCCATTCAATCAGGGGTTGCAAATTTTCTGAAAACAAATCAATCCAACACAAGTGGAATTAAAATAACCAGTGAACAAGAAATGATTTCTGCAATACAGAAAGACCCAAATGCTATCGGCTTTTGCAAGCTAGTTCAAATTATGGATCTTAAAAATCAAAGTTTAGCCGAGAACATTAAGCTGATGCCCATTGATAAAAACGGTAATGGGAAAATTGACTATATGGAAAACATATACGAAAATCTGCAGGCCTTTTCAAGAGGAGTCTGGATTGGAAAATACCCTAAAGCATTATCAGGAAATATTTATTCTGTTTCTTCCCAAAAACCCAAAAGTGAAAATGATCTGGCATTTCTTAGCTGGGTGCTTACCGACGGACAGAACTTTCTAAATACAAATGGCTATAGTGACCTTGCATCCAGCGAAATAAAATCACAGTTAGATAAGATCAATGAACCGGTAGTTTATGCAGTTGCTCCAACGAATGAAGTCAATGCAGTTCTAAAAATGATATTAACCGTTCTATTTGTTTTCGTAGTAATCGGTTTCATATTTGACATGGTGACCCGTCGAATCAGAAATAAAGAAGCAAACGTAAAGGTGCCAAATTCCGAGTTAATACCTGTGTTTGATGAGAATTCAGTAACCATCCCCAAAGGAATCTATTTTGATAAAACGCACACCTGGGCCTTTATGAAAAAAGATGGCACTGTGAAAATTGGTATTGACGATTTCCTGCTTCATATTACTGGACCAGTTACACGAATTGAGATGAAAAATGCCGGGGAAAAGATTAAAAAAGGCGACCAACTTTTCTCCATCATCCAAAAAGGAAAACAGTTGAACATCTATGCACCTATATCCGGAACGATCAAAACTCAAAATAAAATCCTGACTACCAATTCATCGCTTCTTAATTCCGCTCCTTATGAAGAAGGCTGGATATATACCTTTGAACCAACAAATTGGCTACTTGAAATCCAGTATCTAACCATGGCCGATAAATACAAAAGCTGGTTAACAGATGAATTTTCGAGACTAAAAGATTTTTTTGCGGCAGTATTAAAAACCAATAATGCTGAATATGCGCTTATTACAATGCAGGATGGAGGAGCTTTCAAAGATAACGTTCTGGCCGATTTCGGACCTGAAATATGGGAAGATTTTCAAACAAAATTTATTGATAATAACCAAATAGTTAATTTTTATAAGTTTTTAACCTAATAAATTTTGAAATTATGGGCATTCAACGAAGAGGTTTTTTAAAGCTGCTGGGTGTTACTGGAATTACACTTGCCATCGGTGAGAAAGTAACTGCAACACCTAAAAGCGAGACCGATGTGGAATTTAATGGAATTTTGTATGATGCAACCCGTTGCAAGGGTTGCCGCGGTTGTGAATTTGATTGCGCCGAAGCGCATGGTTTACAAGCACCATTGCCTTCAAAAGAGATTGCTGCAATACGTAAAACAAATGAATCGTGTAATACAGTTGTGAATACGTACGAAACAGAGAAAGGCAAAGTATTCATTAAGCGGCAGTGCATGCATTGCAATGAACCTGCCTGCGCAGCAGCTTGCTTAACGAAGGCAATGTGTAAAAATAAAACCGGACCTGTAACCTGGGACGCGGATAAATGTATGGGATGCCGTTATTGTATGGTTTCATGTCCTTTTGACAGTCCCAAATTCGAATATCACAGCGCAAATCCTAAAATTCAAAAATGCGACCAGTGTTTCGAAAGACTAAAAACCGAAGAGAGTCCTGTCTGTGCTTACAATTGTCCAAATGATGCATTGTTATATGGAAAGCGCAGGGACCTGATAAAAGAAGCGCGCAGGAGAATTTATGAAAAGCCAGAATTGTATACTGATCATATTTATGGCGAACATGAAGCAGGTGGAACCGGATGGTTATATCTTTCACCTGTTCCCTTTGATCAACTTGGAATGAATACATCAATCCAACAATCCTCCTACCCAGCCTTGACAAAAGGCTTTCTTTACACCGTTCCTTCGGTATTCGTTTTGATACCGACACTCTTATTAGGAATCCATCAGGCTACAAAAAACAACCACCTCAACGAAGAGAAAGAAGATGAATAATAACCAGCAAATCGCATTGGACAACGACGGAAAATCAATCTGGAAGTTCCTGGCAGGTGAAATGAAACCAAGAGGAAAATGGTTTACCCCTTTTAACATTATCTCAGTTCCTATTATTCTTTTAGGATTGGCGCTGATTGTCATCCGTTTCTGGAAAGGACTCGGCGAGGTTTCGAATGTAACACAGGAAGTTCCCTGGGGCTTATGGAAAGGATTTAATGTTGTTACTGGCGTGGCCTTTGCCGGTGGCGCATATGTTCTGACATTTATGGTCTATATCCTTAATATGCGTAAATATCATTCAATTATCAGAGTGACAGTACTGAATGGTTTTCTCGCATACGCCTTTTACGCAGGAGCTTTGGTACTTGACCTTGGGCGGCCATGGCATATATTCAATCCTATTATCGGGAATAGCTTCGGTGCAAGTTCCGTTTTATTCCTTGTAGCATGGCACTTCCTGCTTTATATGGTAGCGCAGCTAATTGAGTTTTCTCCGACTATTGCAGAATGGCTTGGAGCCAGAAGTGCTCACAAAATTCTTTCAGGAATGACGATGGCGGCAGTTATATTCGGAATAACGCTATCCATGCTTCATCAATCAGGTTTAGGCGCGTTATTTCTCATGGCAAAAGAAAAAATACATCCGCTGTGGTACAACGAATTTATACCAGTCATGTTTTTAGTATCCAGCATTTTTGCAGGTTTGTCGATGGTCATCTTTGAAGGATCAATCAGTGATAAAGCATTTTTCGATCAGATTAGTGAAAAAAACAAACAAGCACAGAAAAGCATCATTCATGGATTATCAAAAATATGCGCTGGAACTATGTTTGCCTACTTTTTCCTGCAATTACTTGTATTTATTCATGGACAACACTGGGATTTACTCAATACAGGAATGGGACATTGGTTTCTCCTCGAAATGCTGGGATTTGTCCTTTTTCCAATGATCCTATTCTTTGTCAGTTACCGGAACAACAACATCACAATGATCAAAATTGCAGCCTTTTTGACGATGATTGGCGTCATTATGAACAGACTAAACGTTTCAATCATAGGATACAGATGGGATGCAGCTGTACGATATGTCCCTTCATGGATGGAAGTTATCGTTGCTCTTACTGTAATTTTCATACAAATATGGATCTTCAGGTGGGTCATTAACCGCATGCCTGTTTTGCGTGACTCTCCTTCCTGGGCAAAAGAACACAAATAAATTAACCCGTAATCACTGTAAAAGGTGATTACATAAAAATCAAACAAATGGACGGTTTTAGCTATTCTGACATTTTCGCAACCAAAGGAATTGAATACCTGATTATCATTACATTCCTGGTTTTATTGATTCCTTTCTGGATTGTATTGAACAAACAAGTAGAAATAAAAATCAGGATCCAACAAGCTTTAGGCTTTCTTTCAGCCGGAATTCTTAAGATTCCACAGGGGCTGTTTTACTCCAAAAACCACACATGGATGTATATGGAAAAATCGGGGACTGCCAAAGTAGGACTTGATGATCTGTTGCTGCATATTACCGGCGAGGTGAAATTCAATCATCTTAAAAATCCAGGTGAGATGATCAGCAAAGGAGATTTACTCATGGAGATAGATCAAAACGGGAAACTTCTTCGAATTTTTTCGCCTGTTTCTGGAAATATTTTGAATTTAAACGCTTTAATTAATGAAAACCCTGGCATGCTCAATGAAGATCCTTATGGCAAAGGATGGGTGTATAAAATTAAACCCATAAACTGGATTGGAGAAGCAAAGACTTGCTATTTTGCAGAAGAAGCAACAAAATGGTCAGCAACAGAGTTAGAAAGATATAAGGATTTTCTGGCAGTATCGATGAAAAATTACGCGCCGGAACCTTCAATGGTCATATTACAGGATGGCGGCGAATTATGCGATCATTCACTTTCGGCTTTGCCAAAAGAAATATGGAGGGATTTTGAAGATGAATTTTTAAATCTTAACTAATCATCATACTGGTTTACAATAAATAACTTCATGCATTGTCTCTTTAACCTGTTTCGGAAAAAGAAAAAAGATTATTTGAAAACTGGTGCCATTTCACCAGTTTTTTTTGTATTTTGCAATGAAAATAACCTGTTGTTGAAAGAAGTTCTTCAGCAACATTTCTAACAAATTGACAATATGTTTTTCAATCGAAAAAACAAAGATAATACTGGAAATATTATTCTTAATAATTACGTTAAATTCAGATCGTCGATCTATGGACGCGTTGTTTTTCTCATAAGCATCTTGTCTATTTTTATGTTTGTATCCTTCAGTATTATTTTTAAGTCTGTTAATGAGCAATATTTAAATACCATCATTCGCCAGAGCGGCAACAATATAGGTTCCATCGTTGAGGGGGCTTTGTATCATAGCATGCTCGAGAACGATAAAAGTTCACTCCGAAATACACTTGATATTATTAATACACTTCCTGGTATTGATGAGGTGAATATGTATGATAGTGAAGACAACCTTGTTTATTCATCTTTTGCTACAGAGGCAAATACAACCCACAGTGATCCAAATTGCAAAAGTTGTCATCCCAATATCAAATCGATGTTCCCTGCAAAGGAGAAGTCATACAAAATTATCAATGTCAACAGCGATTGTGAGATGAATCAGAACGATAATGGTAGCAGGCATTTGTTGATTAAATCACCTATTTTGAATGAAAAATCCTGTTCCACAAGTTCTTGTCATGCCCATTCAGAAACCGATACCATACTTGGTTCGCTTGTTATCAAAATTCCATTGGAGACACAAGATGCTGCTATTCAAGAATCTTCAACCGAATTTTTTCTGCTTGCAATTTTTGCAACCCTGTTATTCGTCTCATTTTTATTATTATTTACCAGAAAAAAAATTAAAGATCCATTGAATGCGCTGATTAAAGTCAGCATTGCAGTAGCAAACGGGGATAAAAGTACGCGTGTTGAAATAAAACCTAATCAATTGGATGATATGAGGATGGTTTCGCAGGCATTTAACGATATGCTCGACAACCTGCACACCGCCACGACGGAACTGGAAAACTGGTCGCAACAACTTGAGTATAAGGTTCAGAAAAAGTCCGAGGAATTGGGTGCTGCTCAGCATGAATTGATGCATGTTGAACGATTGGCATCGCTGGGCAAATTATCATCATCAGTTGCACATGAAATCAATAATCCTTTGTCTGGTATTCTGATTTACACGAAACTGCTTTATAAACAAGTGAGCAATCCCGAATTATATGCCTCCAAAAAAGATACAATGCTCAAGCATTTGAAATTGATTGAAAATGAGACAAAACGTTGTGGCGATATTGTAAAGGGGCTGTTGGATTTTTCACGAAAAGATCAGAATGATTTTGAGCAAAAGCATTTGCACGAAATATTGCTCGAAACCTATGATTTAATGTCACATCCCATTAAAATTGCAAACATCAAATTTTTAACCGACTTTTCTGCCACATCCGATTTAATCTATTGCAGCCCGAACCAGATTAAACAAGCTTGTGTTGCGATGCTTTTAAATGCATCGGAAGCAGTTCTCGACAACGGAGAGATCTTGATTAGAACCAAAAATGCAGATGAAGATACGATCACTTTCGAAATAACAGATAATGGATTGGGGATTGCAGAGGAGGACATCCCTCATATTTTTGAACCCTTCTTTTCAACCAAGCAGGATGTCAGCGGTATAGGCCTCGGATTGGCAATTGTTCATGGAATTATCCAAAACCACAAGGGGAAAACACAAGTCAGATCAGAACTCGGAAATGGAACAACCCTATCTGTAACTTTACCTGTAATTAAGTTATGACCATTTATATTTGTCAAATTCCATAGACCAATTGCAATAATTTATTATACAGCATATTACATTTATCAAATAACAATTCAACATCGAATTGAAGTGTGAATCATGTAATAAATTTGCACAATTGTATAACATTTCGTCATGAAATAACCCTCACCTTTGCCAGCGATATTTAACTCCTTTGGCTCTATTATAAAATACGGTTGATAGTTTGAGAATAAAGGTTATCTTTATTGATCAATTCATTTTCAACATGGTAATACAAGAACAGATTAAGCAACTATTTGAATTATTGGGTCGCGGAGAAAAGATTTTGATTTTAAAAGACAGATGGTCAATATTAATGATAGGGAATCAATAACTGACATTCCAGTTGAAGTATGTCCTTACTGTTCATCTAACTTGTTGGTTAAGAATGGGCATCGGGGTAATAAGCAGCGATTCAAATGTAAAGTATGCCACAAAACAAGTACGAGCAGTACAGGGACAAGTTTCCATGGATTAAAAAAAACCGACAAGTTCGAAGAGTATCGCAAATTGATGTTTGAACAGTATCTTCCAATAAAAGTAATTGCCAAGAAAGTTGGAGTTTCAGTACAGACTGCCTTTGATTGGAGACATAAGATACTTAGTGGGTTAAGTGATACAGCAGTAGAGTTTAAAGGGATTACTGAAATAGACGATATTTGGTTTCTATACAGTCAAAAAGGCAGGAAAGGGCTTCAATTTTCACGCGAACGCGGTGGTTCGAAAAGACAAGGCGATAACAAATATCAGGTTAAGCTATTGGTTACTGCTGACCGTGAATCGAATAAAGATTTCTCTGTTGCCAAAATAGGCAGGATAACAAAGTCGGATATAGCGCGTAAAGTGGGTGGAAAGTTCAATAAATCCTGCACATTAGTTTCTGATAAACACCGAAGTATATCGGCATTTGCAAAATCGGAAAATATCGAACATGTCAACTTTATATCATCGAAACACTCGGCTGGAGGTGAATTTCATGTTCAGAATGTCAATAACATGGCAGCCAGGATGAAAACGATAGTCAATCATCAATTGAGAGGAGTTTCAACAAAATACTTGCAAAACTACTCAAACTGGTTTGCTCAAAGAGAGGCAACTAAGTCATTATTGGACAAAGACTTGATAATACATCAAAAGATGGAGCAAAACAATAAAGCATGGGGAATATTTACCAATATCGAAGGATCTTACAAGGATTTCATTGTAAATCAGTCAGAAAGAACATACAGGTGTCCTACAAAACGTAGCTGGTCATCCAACTTGAATAACAAAAAAGTAGTTGGTGGCAATGCGGTGGCAATGCTTATCTTTAAACTTTCAACCATATCATTGAATAGAGCCAAAATAGTTGGAGATATTCTACAAAATAAAATTCAAGATGAAAAAACTTATTTTATTGTTCCTATTTTATTTTTTATCATTTGAAATATATTCAGCCAATAAAGCAGATACTATTTTTCAGACTAAAGTGGATAGTGTCAGTTTTTATTCTTTGCAAAAGACAAAAACAGAAGTATTAAAACTTAAAGAAGAGATTAATTCACTCAGAAAGAATAACAGTCGCAATTTTTTAAAATATTTATCCGAAAATAGTAGCGCATTAACAGTTTTGGTTGCCTTGGCAGGCGCCATATTTACATTCCTGAAATTTAGCAAAGAACAAAAGGATCAAAAGCAAACAGAATCCAAACAGCAGGAAAGGGACCTGGAACTGAAGATCAAGGAGAAAAACATTCGTCTTGAAGAGAATTTCAGTTCGATAGTAAAAAATCTAGGTTCCAATAATCCGTCGTTAAAGGCAAGTGCTGCGATTTCATTAATCAGCTACTGTAAAGATGATCGTAAAGCCTTTCATGAACAGGTCTTGTTAATCTGCATTGCAAATCTTAAACTCGACCTGGATGAAACGACAAACAGACTACTTGTCAATAGTTTAGAAAACGCTATTAAAGCTAATTTGAAAGAGAAGTCACTAAAACAGCTAAATGTTAAGCTGACCAGACTTAAACTTGACACGATTGATCTGTCGGGATTAAATCTTGAAGACATTGATCTTGCGTTTTCAAGCTTGAAATTCGCAAATTTAAGCAACACAAAACTGAAAAGAATGAGGGGCTATAAAACCAATTTCTTCGGCGCCAATTTAACAGGCGCCAATTTGCAGGAGGCAAGATTACAGAAAGCAATTTTTGAAAAATCGAAAATGCATGAAACAAACCTGATCTCGGCAGATTTAAAATATTCAAATTTAAAGTATTGCAAATTCCATGCTGCTCAAATGCAATCAGCTCATTTTCAGTCGGCTGAATTAATCGGGGCGGAATTTAATAAAGCGGATATTGCGGATGCCTATTTTTTGAATCTGACTTCCGATGTAAAAACCAAAATTCAAAAAGCAAAAAGGTGGGAAAAGGCTAATTACGGATAAAAAAAGAAGTTCCCTTAAGAACGGGATCTCCCCCCGGAACCTTACGGTTGCGCGACGGTAAACCACACTGTACATTAGAAACAACTTGCATTGCTCCTTAGGCACTCCTTTCGCAGGGAACTCCAGATGATAGCTTTTAGCAAAGCTACAAAAAAATAATTGAAAAAAAATAATTAAAAATAATCTTCCTGCCGATTAAAGCGAGATGAATACAATCGATTGAAAATAAGAAGACCTGTTATTTTTAATGCCGGTCGGGTCATTTTATATGTCCAGTATTCGGTTGAATAGCAGGATGCGTTGTAACATTTCAATATAATTGACGTAAGGATTAAAAGCCATTAATTAACAATCTGTTGAAAGACTGATTCGGTTATTTTTCTGGCAAATTAACAAGCATTCTTATCCACTTAAAAAACAATTTTTATGGCAGAGTTCACCAAAGCTTTTCAGTTGGTTATAGCCCATGAAGGTGGCTATGGCAATGATCCGGATGATCCGGGAGGCGAAACCTATAAAGGTGTTGCGCGTAAGATTTTCAGCAAATGGGATGGCTGGATAGAAATAGACATCAAGAAGCGGCTGACAGGTTTTCCTGCTAACCTCGACAAAGATGTTGATCTTCAACAAAATGTTTTCGATTTCTACCGTGTTAATTTCTGGGACAAAATGAATGGGGATAGCATTTCGAATCAAAAGGTTGCCGAATCGATCTTCGATTTTGGCGTCAATGCCGGAGTTGGTACAAGTGTATCATTGGCACAGATGGTAATTCAGGCAGAAGCAGATGGCGTTATTGGGCCACAATCAATTGAGGCGATTAACAAGTTCGATCCGGAGCATTTTATAGCTGCATTTACAGTAGCTAAGATTGCGCGCTACATTAGCATTGTTAAGAAAAGGCCGACCAGCCAGAAATATTTCTACGGTTGGGTGCGTCGGGCATTGGGTGAAAACTAAAATACTAGCAGCTATGTCATTTATAACAGATCTTTTTTCCGGCGGGGCCGGTTCAATTGTCGATTCAGTAGGAAAAGTGCTCGACAACGTCATTACTACAAAAGAAGAAAAAATGCAGCTTGAAAATGAAATCCGCAAGTCGGAAATTCAATTCCAGCTGGATATGAAAAAGTTCACCAACGAAGAGCAGAAGATGTTCCTGGACGATATTAGTAACGCCCGGCAACGTGAAACGCAGATTCAAACCAGCGATAGTGCGACCAAACTGGGCAAAAACGTCGCATCGTTTCTTTCCTTGGGGACAGTAGCGCTAACTTTAATTCTTTTTTCTGCGCTGATTTTTATTCCCAATTCAGACCTTGAGGATAAAAAAGAGATTATTCTCTACATCCTGGGTGTATTAAGTGCAACACTTACTCAAATCTACAGCTACTACTTCGGTTCATCAGCCGGAAGTGCAGCAAAATCGAAAACAATTGCCGAAATACAAGACAAGGCAACGAATTAACATGCAGATTAAAGCCCGTTTCTAAATCAGGAACGGGCTTTTTTTATAGAATCATTCAATTTAATAGTCTTGTATTAACCGGGCATAAACAACCGGAGGTTGCCTTAATTCATCAATTTTCGTTTCGACGATATCCGAATAATTATGGATGAATTTTGATAATTTACCATATTTAACACCTTTTAAGCGAAGGTCAACACCAACTTCAGCAAGGTTAGCCCATCCATCTGTTTTAGCACAATCATTTATGGCTTCGATTAAAATTTCTTTATCTGTTGTTTCCATAATTTTTTAAAAATAAGTTTGGTAATTATTAACAACAATATAAACCACGCAGCTTAAAACCGTTGCGCTAATATACGCTAAATTTTTATTCAAACTGTTGAAAACATTGCTTTTTCGGAATTAATTTCAATAATTTAATCACTCGAAGGTAAATTCACCTTTGGTTTAGGCGAAATCAAAATTAATTATTCATTAGGAACCCCCTCTGCTCGTTTTGTGGAGAAACTCCCTGTGAGCGGTGAGGTTTCTTATCTGTTTATGAAATTATTTTCTTAACTTTACATTGCTTTTCCATGAATCAATAGCCTTTATTTAATTTAAAATAATGAAATACAATGTCTGACGCAAATGAAGGCGATAAATTTAAACCGGATGTGATTTCCGAATTAAATGATGGCGCAAATTATCCACCTCCTGATCTTACCTATCTGAAGGAGATGGCGGATGGTGATGAATCCTTTTTTAACGAGATAATAACTTATTTTGTTGAATCCTGTCCTGATTCGCTTCGTTCAATGAGAGAGTTTGCGTTATCCGGCGATCATGAAAAATTACGGTTTTTAGCACATACGATTCTTCCTCAACTTACATTTGTTGGCATTTTGGCTGCTATTCCTTTTTTTGAAAAAATTGAAAGAGATAGTAAACTTAACGATGATCTTTTTGTTGAATTGGAAAGAGCCATTATAATAATAAATTATGGTATCGACGATTTGAAAAAGATGATTTGAACGCTATGTATTTTTCAAATTAATATCAATATAATATTATGAAAATACTTGTCTGCGAAGATGACTTTATGATGATAAAAGCTATTGAGCATAAGCTTAAGAGTGAAGGTTACGAGGTTGATGTGGCCGTGGATGGGAATCAGGCTGTTGATAAAATTAATCAGCCTGACTATGATCTTGTCATGACTGATCTATTGATGCCGTTTGTAGGAGGACTCGAAATCATCAATAAAATCAGAAATGAAATGCATCTAAAGGTTCCAATAATTGTTCTTTCGACGCTTGGCAATGAGGATACAATTATTGAGGCATTTAAATTGGGAGCCGATGATTATATCACTAAGCCATTCAGCCCTAATGAATTATCGATTCGTGTAAAAAGGTTGCTAATCAGAAGATAATATGCAAACAGCCAGAAATTTACTATTAAAAGTTGTAGTTATTTTTCTTCTTGTCCTTTTGGTCTTCTCAAAAGTAACGGTTTTGGCGCAAATAACTTCTCCGGGAGATAATGTATCATTAGACTCACTGCTAGTTCAAGCCCGCCAATATGCTTATAATGATGGTAAAGTAGCAGCACGGAAAATTTGTCGACAGATTTTAATGCGCGACAGTACATACTGGGATGCTGCGGTTTTAATGGGAAGAACCTATGCCTGGGATTCGAAATACGATTCTGCCCGGATTGTTCTGAATAAAATTCTCGGGCAGAGAGCCGGATATTATGACGCAGTTGATGCACTGATTGATGTTGAGTTCTTTAGTGATAATTATTTGAAAGCCATTGACTACGCAGATATCGGACTGTCCTTTCATCCAAATGATGATACTTTCCTTTATAAGAAAGCCAAAGCATTAAACAAATCAGGAAATTCCAAGAAGGCCGTAGAGATACTCAATAAAATATATGATAGAGATCCATCAAATAAAACTGCTGCTGATTTGCTTTTAAGCATCCAACGGGGGAAAATGATAAATAAACTCACCCTCAATTATTGGATTTACACCTATAGTGATATCGATCCCTGGAATTTTGCTTCTGCCTCTATTGGACGAAAAACGTCGATGTTCGGGAGCATTGTCTTACGTTATAATTATGCCAGAAGGTT
>JAAFHB010000218.1 GCA_010906965.1 Mariniphaga sp.
TGCCGACGGAAGTATCAATGAAGTTGAAATGACAACTCAGGGTGTGAGTGCACCATTAATGGCCAATACCGAATTGGATGCTGCGAGGGCTTGTTTGTTATATGGAAATGTGAGGGTCAATGCGTTTACCAAGGACAATGAAGTACTGACCGGCATAAAAAATGGGGATGCAGCTGCCTATAAATACCTCGATTTTAGTGCAAATGTTGATTCGTTTAATGTCAAAGTTGCGCCAGGTAAAAAAGGGGTCAGTATTGAAGTTGCCCTCAATAATTCATGGGGAGCACCGATTGGGAAAGTCAATATTCCGGGTGGCGGAGATGGTACCAAAGTACAGACATTTGGATGCAAAATAAATAAAGTAAAGGGGATTCATGCCGTTTGGCTCAGGTTTTACGGAGAATGTGACGAACTCATTAAAGTTGATTCATTTTCATTTAAATGATCCAACGTTCGATCCGGGATTTACTAAAATATTTTCAGGCATTTTAAATTTATAATAACAGTAAATTATGAATAAACATTTAATACTATTAACGCTAATTCTCTTTTCCTCATTTACTTATGCTCAGGTAGCCCCAAAGTTGTTCCCCGGAGCTGACGAGAAAACTCCATCTAGAGCTCAGTATTTTTCCTGGATCAATAATACCAACGAAGGAGCAACCACAGCACAAACACTCATCAATCTCGACTTTTTTAAGTGGCTGAAAGATACTTACGGCATGCAGCTCGACATTTATGCCTTTGATGCCGGAGCCATTGATGGAAAGAATTTCTACGGCAGCATGAAATCCGACCGCTTTAAAACGCAATTCTCTCAAGGATTCGGTCCAATTGCGGACAAAGCATTTGCCATGAATACCCGACTTGGAATTTGGGGAGGCCCTGACGGTTTTGGAAATACTCCGGAGGAAGAGAAACAGCGCATTGAAACACAGGTGAGTTTGTGTCGCGATTTTCATTTCGAGTTGTTCAAGATGGATGCAGTTTGTGGGCAGCTCCGGCCCGAAAAATTTGATGCATTCGACCGGATGATGACCGAGTGCCGCAAATATTCACCCGATCTGGTACTGCTCAATCACCGCCTGAACCTGGGCGAAAAAGGCACTGCGCATTCAACTACTTTTTTGCTGGGCGGCGCCGAAACCTACATCGATGTGCATATGGCCAACGCGGTCACTGCGCCTCATCACCGGGTTACTGCCTTGTCCAGGGAATTGCCTCCCAAATTAACACGCTTGACCGAAGACCACGGTGTTTGCCTTTCTTCCTGCCTCGATTACTGGGAAGATGATCTGATTCTTCAGGCTTTTAACCGAAACCTTATTCTGGCTCCTGAAATCTATGGAAATCCATGGTTATTAAGAGATGACGAGTATCCGATACTTGCCCGGATTTATAATCTTACCCGTCAATATAGCAACATCCTGGTAAATGGAATGGTTCTTCCTGAAAAAGAATATGGATTGAATGCAGTTTCACGCGGTGATGATCATACCCGGCTGATCACTTTGCGAAATCTGAGCTGGAATCCTAAAAGCTTTACCATTAAACTGGATGAAACGGTTGGCCTGAAAAAGAGTACCAAAGTGCTGGTAAAAACCTATCATCCCACGGAGAAAATCGTTGGAAAATTTACCTACGGATCGACCGTGAATATTGAAGTTCTGCCTTTCCGTTCGTGCCTGATCAAACTTGCGGATGCAGCTAAGGAAACGGAGTTTGGCGTTGAAGGCATCGACTATCAGGTAGATAGCGAATTGCCCGGCAAACCCATGGAAATAAAATTGCTCGCTTTCCCCGGAACTGAAAAAAATATCCGGTTGACCGGTAATACTTCTGCCTATAAAACTGCATCTATTGATGGAAAGCCTGTTTCAGGATTGTTGAATGGCAAATCGCTCAAAATTCATTTTGAAGGCGAACCATTCAAAAATTCATTTCACCGGAAAATTGCTGATTTAACTGAATGCACAGTCCCTGCTGATGCTGAGGCCATCTACGAATCGACCTGTTTTGCTGCCGACAACAATGCCTTGGAAGTTCGCGAACTGAAACGTTCCGGAGAAACCACCATTCCACAGGTTCAGGCTGCCCGAAAGGCCTTTTTTGAGCAGGATATTTTTGTTGAGCGTGAATTGTGGGATAAAAATCTTTTCGATGGAAATCTAAAAACAGCCTTTTCTGTCGGACTTCGCTGGGGCGGTTTTGAACCCGATTTATCGGCATTCCGGCTCGATCTGGGTCAGGAAATGGAACTCGATTCGCTGCTGATTCAGGTTCCCGATGAGTTTTCGCTGTCACCATTAAAATCACAGGAAGGCGAATATGCATTGGTGTCTAATGATTTGAAAACCTGGAAAAATGTGTTTTTCATGCTTGGGAAAACCTCAAAAATCGATTTGTCAGCTTCAGGAAAAATCAGGTTTCTGAAATTACAACCCGGAGTGCTTCGAATTTCAGAAATTACCGGCTATAAAAACGGAAAAATGTTGGACCGATTGGCTTGGCGGGCTTCCAATTTGTTCCGTTCCTATGTCACCAATCATTGGAATAGAAATTTACTTTATAAAGCGCAAAAAACATGGTCTGCCAAATTTAAATTGGAGGAAGTTCCTTCAGGCTCGTACCTGTGCATAGCAGTCAATGGAGAACATGGTGTTGAAGGTGCCTTTGCCGGGGCTAAAATCGATGGCCGGTATGTTGGTTGTCCCGATCGCGCACCTTCGTTTAAAAGCAACAGTTGGGAAGTTGGGGTACGAAGTTCGTCAAAGAACTACACCTACTACATTCCTTTGGATAAATCTATGGTTGGGAAAGAGATCGAAACATTTGTTATGGGAATGAATCCAACAATTGGTGAATTAAAACCCGAAGTTTACATTACAGCCTATCCGACACCATATAGCCAAAAGGTGCTTGTAATCAAATGATTGGAAAATTTTATCAATAATCTAAACCAATATGAAAAAAAGTATTTTGTTTTTATTTGTAGCTATTTGCATCATAAGTGTTTATGGTCAGGATTATGAGTTGCCTTTGAATTCAGGAAAAATTCCTAACTCAATCAGAAAAATAAAATTTCAGCCGAATTACACATTTTATCCGAAGGAGAGCACGGGTTTGGTCTTGGTTTGAATAACCAACATGTGGCTTCATGGACAAATAGTTTAAGATTACGGCTCAACTAGTTGAATACCAAGAAATAAAAATCGTTAATCGAACTTATTATGCAATACAGATTTTTAATCAATATATTTTTCCTCCTTCTTTCCAACTTTATCTATGGTCAGAAAATCGAAATCGGGCATTTAAAAACTGACAATCAGTCAACTCCCCTCGGGTTCGACAATCAGGTTCCGGAGTTTAGCTGGATTTTGCAATCAGCGGAACGCGGAACCGAACAAACCGCTTTTGAAATATTGGTTTCTGATAATGAGAATAAACTGGATGCTGGAAATTACTGGCAATCGGGAAAAATTCAAGGCAATAAAACTTTTGGAATTCAATATTCCGGAAAGCCTTTAAAATCGTTTACCCGCTTTTTCTGGAAAGTTCGTGTCTGGAATCAGAAAGACGAAGTTTCAGTTTGGAGCGAGTCCTCGTGGTTCGAAACCAGCATGGTGAACATTTCGGATTGGAAAGCGCAATGGATTTCGGATCAACGCGCTCTTCCTGCTAAAGACGAAGATTTTTACAAGGAAACTCCCATCCCGTTGCTTCGGAAAGAAATCAAATTGAATAAAGAACTTCGTTCTGCACGACTTTACATTGCCGGATTAGGTTATTCGATTGCTTATATTAATGGTCAAAGAGTTGGTGATCATATGCTTGATATGCCATGGACGCAATTTAACAAGCAAGTGACGTATAACTCTTTTGATGTTACTACGATGCTTCGTAAAGGGGAGAATGCCATTGGAGTAATGCTGGGTAATGGGTGGTACAATCCAATGCCGCTAAAACTTTTCCGGACGTGGAACCTGCGTAATACACTCACTGTAGGCAAACCTTGTCTGAAAGCCCAGTTGAGAATAACCTATAATGACGGATCAAATGAGACCATTGTTACCGATGAAAGTTGGATGGGGGGCAATGGTCCGATACTGAAAAACAGCGTTTACCTGGGCGAATTATATGATGCACGCCTGGAACAAAAGGGGTGGGCAGAACCCGGTTTTGATGAACGAAACTGGCATAAATCAACTGTTTTGACAGGGCCAAAAGGAGAGCTTATTGCCCGGTATATGCCGCCAGTACGGGCTACCAGGATTCTGAAGTCTGTAAAAATGACAGAGCCAAAACCCGGAGTTTACCTTTTCGATTTTGGCCAGAACTTTGCCGGGGTTTCACGCCTGTATGTGAAAGGTGCCGCAGGAACTAAAGTAACCATGCGGGGAGGTGAAGATATTCATGCCGATGGAACACTAAATTTTCTGACAGTCATTGCAGGACAACTAAAAGCGATGTGGAACCTCAAGGGCGGTCCCGGTTGTCCTGATGATCCGATGATGATCAATACCTATATACTGAAAGGAGAGGGCGATGAAGTTTTTACTCCTGAATTTACCTTTTCCAGCTTCCGGTACATTGAAGTAACAGGTTTTCCGGGAAAACCCGATTTGAATTCAGTTGAAGGTCTGAGGATGAATACTGATCTCCGGGAAACAGGATCTTTTGAATGCTCAAATACAATGTTTAACCTGATCCAGGAAATGACCAAATGGACCTTCCTCAGTAATGTTTTCAGTGTTCAGAGTGACTGCCCTGCCCGCGAAAAACTGGGTTACGGCGCTGATATTGTAACCACTGCCGAAGCTTTCAGTTATAACTTCGATATGAGTAATTTCTATCGTAAAGTGGTACAGGACTTTGTGAACGATGTTCGCCCAAATGGTGGCATGCCCGAAATTGCGCCAAACATTGGTATAAATAGCGAAGGCATGGGTGGCGATACCGGGTCTCCGGGATGGCAACTTGCTTTCCCGTTTGGAATGAAGTTATTGTACGATTATTACGGTGACATCGCCACGGCGGCGAAAAACTATGAAGTTCTGAAGAAGCAGATTGATTTTATGCATTCAGTTACCCCTGGACATATTGTCTTAAAAGATATCGGCGACCACGAAAGTATTGACAAAAAACCAATTGAGCTCTCGGCCACTGCATTTTATTATCATCATG
This sequence comes from Mariniphaga sp., assembly GCA_010906965.1. GTDB lineage: Bacteria > Bacteroidota > Bacteroidia > Bacteroidales > Prolixibacteraceae > JAAFHB01. The sequence continues at coordinate 5,185 of JAAFHB010000218.1, forward strand.
TGATCATCCTTGCTGAATTTGCAAAGTTCCTGGATAAAAAGGAAGATGCCGTTAAATACACAAAACTTACTGAAGAAATTAAAGCAGCTTTTGTAAAAACCTTTCTGAAATCAGGAACAGGTGTTTTCGATTCAGGAACACAGGCAGCCCAACTGATCCCGCTTTACTACAATCTTGTACCGGAAGAAGAGAAAAAAGCTGCTGTTGACCAACTGTTGCTCGAAATCTACAACAAGCACAAGGGACATTTGTCAACCGGAATTTTTGCCACCAAGTTCATGTTCGATTTCTTCAGGAGGGAAAACCGAAACGATATTGCTTACACAATTGCCAATCAACGCGACTTTCCCGGATGGGGGAACATGCTGGCACACGGGGCAACTACACTATACGAATGCTGGCAATATCCTGATACCGTTTGCTCACAAAATCACCCGATGTTTGGTTCCATTTCCGAATGGTTTTACAAATCATTGCTTGGAATAAACAGCAAAGCTCCTGGGTTCACAAAATTCGAGATTAAACCTCAGCCTGTGGGCGATTTAACATGGGCTAAAGGACATTACGATGCGGTAGTTGGACGAATTTCAAGTGATTGGAAAATCGAAGGAACTCATTTTTACCTGAAGGTAGGTATTCCTGTCAACACAAGTGCAACGGTTTATATTCCATCTCTTAAAGGGAAACCGGTATTGGAAGGCGGTCAGTCTGCATTAACTGCTGCAGGCCTGAAATTCAAGGAGTATGCAGATGGATACGCTGTTTTTGAGGTTAAAAGTGGAAATTATGCCTTTGATTCTGTTTTCCAAAAGTAAATGACTATAAATCAGATTAATTATAAAATCATTCAAATGAGAAAGTTTAAAATTTACGGAAGCTTCTTTTTGTTTCTTCTGACTGTGTCTTTTGCACAGGCACAAAATGGTAAGATCCGTTTGCTCGTCCGCTCCGACGATATGGCTTCGAGCCATGCGGCAAACGTAAGTTGTATCAAAGCAGCAAAGGGTATCAGCCGATCGGTTGAAGTGATGGTTCCTTGCCCGTGGTTTAACGAGGCGGCGAAGATGCTGAATGAAAATCCGGGAATAGATGTAGGGGTTCATTTAACGTTAACCAGCGAATGGGAGGGAATCAAATGGGGACCAATCACCCCTTCACCTTCGCTTGCCGATTCAGATGGAGAATTTCTTTCCGATACAGGCGATTGGTACAAAAAGAATTACAAAATGGCAGAAGTGGAGGCTGAATTGAGGAAACAAATTGAGTTGGCCATTCGCGAAATACCTAAAGTCACCCACCTTTCGTCACATATGGGAGCACCCGATTGCAAGCCGGAACTTAAAAAGCTGGTTCAGAAACTTGCAAAAGAGTATAAGCTTATTTACGAGACTCCGGGAATGGCCAATACTCCCGATTTTGGATGGAATAAGGCACTTACCTTTAAAGAGAAGGAGGCTGCTTTTGTTACAATGCTTAAATCATTGAAACCCGGTAAGGCCTATCTTTTTGTCGAACATCCGGGTAATGAATCAGAAGAGATGCTGGCAATTGGAAACAAAGGGATGAAAACTGTGGCGCACGACCGCAACCTGGTTACTGAAGTTTTCACCAGTGATTTGATCCTTAAAGTAATCAGGGAACGTGGGATTGAGCTGATCAATTATACTGCTGTTGGTGAACGAGGAAATTAAATTGAGAAAATGAATCTTATGGTGATTTTGAAAACAAGGTGATTCAAAGACCAATGCACTGATTAGCCGATCGTAGGACAGGTGGGTACTTACAAACCAGATTGTTTTTTGAATGACTGTTTCCTGTTTTATTTATTGATATTGGATATAGATGGGTTGCGGCTTCAGTTTCATCAGTTCGGGTGGCGTTAACATCCGGTGAGGCGCTTTTCTCAGGTCGTTTTTATAAAACAGCTTGAATCCGGTAAATTGAACGGGTTCCTGTTGAATGTATCGCTTGTAGGTACTGTATTTCAGTGTAGGCTCACCCCAACCATCCATATTCATCACGATCTGCACTTCGGGGTGCAGCACGATGTTTTTGTAATTTTTGAGCATTCCTTGTGTAAAGCGATGCACGATAAGGATTTTCGGACTTAGGTTGTTTTCCCTTACCAGTTTGGCTAAGTATTCCGAGCAGAAATTAACGTCGCTTGCATCCATGGACCCTATTTTACGTCCAGGAATGTTGCCATCATGCATCGAAAATTCGGGATCAATCCCCAAATTTACATCGGGCATTTTCAGGTATTTTTCCAATCTGGGAACTTCGTTTTTTACATTACTCAGTGCAACCTGTATGTCGAGGAAAACAATGGCATTTCCCATTTTGGCGATCGTCAATGCCGAATCAATCATAAAATCAGGCATCCGTTTACAATATTGTCCATCTTTCATCGGAATACCTTGCGCTACTGCGGCTATGTAATGGATGGCCGGTTGCACAGGAGTGGAAGGATCGGCTTTTTCCCATGCCTTGACTTCGGTATTTAATCTTTCCCACATCTCCTTCGGAGGGTATTCACCCAATATTCCCATTTTTCTCGAATAGAGGTTGCCATAAAAGGCGACAATCCTTTTGAAAGGCAGAACAGGTCCTGCCACCGGATAAGAACGCAGGTTGTTAGGCCATAACCCGGTAGTATCGCCATTTGCCAGAGCACGTAGTTTATTTTGAAACGCCACGGT
>JAAFHB010000219.1 GCA_010906965.1 Mariniphaga sp.
GGCGGATTATATATTTGTACACTTTTCGCTCCAAATGCCTGATCCACTATTAGGTGGTGAAATTTATGTCTTTGGAGGGTTATCTGACTGGCAATGTCAGCCTGCAAATAAAATGAAATGGAATTTTGAATCAAAACTTTACGAGGCTGCACTTCTGGTAAAACAAGGGTTTTACGATTATCAATATGTTTATGTCGAAAATGGCAGTAATAAAATCGATGACTCACTCCTGGAAGGGAGCTATGTTGAAACGGAGAACGACTATCAGATTTTTGTTTATTACCGTGGATTTTCTTCGAGGTATGATAAGCTAATAGGCTACAGAACAATAAATTCAGTTAAACGATAGGCAAAAGAGAACCCGCTTCGGGAAAAAAGCGGGTTCTCAAATAATATAAGGGTAATTATATCACTTCTTCAAAAATAAACAATACTAATAATCAGATAATTATAATCGTATGGTACAAATAAGGTACAAATAGCATTAATTTATTCTGAGAATCTATATTCCGGTAGTTGAGTGTAAAGATACAGTTTTAGTCTGCGTTGCTCGCTTATACAATTATATAATAAAATGTTAGTCCTGGTGAGTGGGGTAAGTTTTTGCAATTGTTTCGTAAGATTGCGAAGATTGTTATCATATCATCTCAAGTTTAATTTTCTAAATCGGGAAGTAAAATAATGCCAAATCAGGAAGTAAAATGACGCCAAATGGGGAAGTAAATCATCGCCAAATCAGGAAGTAAATATAGAAATGTATCAAATATTTCTATATTTGCATAAAATTAGTATCATCTAAATTATGAGTGAAAGACCTTATTTATTGCGATTGTGTGATCAGGAATTACAAATAGCGTTACAATCATCGGGAGCAGTTCTGATTGAGGGAGCCAAATGGTGCGGGAAAACACGTACTGCATCTATTGCGGCAAAGAGCATTTTGTATATGCAAGATCCGGATAGTTCAGCTTCTTACCAGGCAATGGCCGACACAAAGCCTTCATTGTTGCTCAAAGGTGAAGAACCAAGATTAATTGATGAGTGGCAAATGGCTCCGGTTTTGTGGGATGCAGTCAGATTCGAAGTCGATAAAAGAGGTGATGTCGGCCAGTTTATTTTGACAGGCTCTGCAGTACCTGCTGATAACGTAACTGCACATACCGGTACTGGAAGGTTTTCCCGCATGTTGATGCGTCCTATGAGCCTATTTGAATCGAATGAATCGAATGGTACAGTTTCTTTAGGAGGTTTGTTCGCTGGAAATTTGGATATTGAGTCGATGTCCGAATTGTCTATCGAAAAAATAGCTTTTGCTTTATGCAGAGGTGGATGGCCTGCCAGTGTCTTGAAAAATGACAGTTCGGCCTTACGTATGTCAAGAGATTATGTAGAGGCTGTAATTAATCATGATGTGTCACGAGTTGATGATGTGGAAAAAAATCCAGAAAGAGTTCGGTTATTGTTGCGATCTCTTGCAAGAAATGTTGCTACTATGGCCTCGATACAGACCATTAAAAATGATATAGAAGCAACAGATGTTTCAATTTCAGATAAAACAATTAGTGCTTACCTGAATGCGTTACGAAGAATTTTTGTGGTTGAAGATTTGCCTGCCTGGTTGCCGTCAATGCGTTCCAAATCAGCAATACGCACTTCAGCAAAAAGACATTTTGTTGATCCCTCAATCGCTACGGCAGTGTTGCGAACAAATCCGGATGGGTTGTTGAACGACTTTAATACTTTTGGTTTTCTGTTTGAATCTTTATGCACACGAGATATTCGTATTTATGCGCAAGCGATTGATGGTGATGTGTTTCATTATCGCGATAAAAGTGGATTAGAATCCGATTTGATTGTTCGGCTAAGAGATGGTCGTTGGGCAGCGATAGAAGTAAAGTTAGGAAACAAACAGATTGAGGAGGCTGCTCAAAATCTATTTGCACTAAAAGCAAAAATTGATGAAGATAAAATGGGACAAGCTTCATTCTTAATGGTCATAACCGGAGGTCAATATGCTTATCGTCGTAATGATGGTGTTTTGGTAGTTCCGATCGGATGCCTGAAGAATTAGGATGAACATTGTTATATACAAGAGACATCGGAAGGAATACTTGGTGCAAAAATCAGGATAGTATGTGGTTTTTGATTTCTTGGCTTTAACAAGTCCTCAATCGAATATTTGACGCTTTTCACAATCAGTAGGTTAAACCAAACTGCCAGAGTGGTATCGTGTTCAAATATCCCAGTTCAATGTCATCTTTTACGATAAAAGCTTTATCAATACCTTTGATCTGCTTCAATCCTTTATTTTTTCCACCTACTTCAAACGTGAAATCACCAATAAGAAAATCAGCAACAGGGGATACTATTACGTCATACTTTACCCTGAGCTGATTCAGAAAAAACGTTTCTTTTATGTTCCCTGTATTTGAGTTATCGTTTGCTAAACTATAAATCAAATTAGTATTGTCAAGATAAATTTTATCCACCTTTCCCAACCCCCTTATTCCTCCGGTAGAATTCCTTAGTTGTGCTATCATTCCGGCTTCTTCAATAAACAGGCAATAATCAGTTATGTTATTCCGGCTGGCGGAAAGTGCAGTTGCTATACTTGTCATATTGGGTTTAAACGGCACACTTTTAGCAATAATTGCCAGCAATTGTTTCAATTTTCGACCAGTAGAGACATTCATGCCAGCATATAACGGAATATCTGTTTCCAGAGTCTGATTAACAATTTGTTGTAACCTCTGGTCAAAGTCTTCTTCTAATGCAAAAGGATAATACCCTCTTTTCAGATAATCTTCAAAAAAAGGCAATGGATGTTTTACTCCGGGAAGTTCAGCTTTATGACCCAAAATTTCTTCCAGGGAATATGCCGGGACAGCTATTTGATGAAACAATTGCAAATACTCCCTAAATGACAAACCTTGCATGTTATACATTACAGCCCTGCGACTTAAATCTGAGGCTCCTTTTTTAATATCCAAAACAGATGAACCGGTAAATACCACATTCAGATCCGGATGATAATCATATATCAGTTTCAGTTCCTTAGCCCAGTCTTTGTATTTATGAATTTCATCAATAAACAGGTATTTTCCGCCACGTTTTACAAAATCACCAGCTAAATCAATCAGCCTGTTATCGGCAAAATAAAAATCCTCAGCAGTTACATAGAGTGTCTCAGCAGGATTCAAGGTCTTTTTGATATGCTGTAAAACCATCGTAGTTTTTCCAACTCCACGTGGCCCTGTAAGTCCGATCATTCGACTTTTCCAATTTATCTCAGCATAAATGTATCGAAAGAAGCTAGTATCTGTCTCCTTAAGAAGTTTAAGAAACTGTTCAAATAATTTGTCCATGGCAGTTTATTTTCTGCAAAAATAATAAATACACACTAACTAAATGCATATATTAATATAAAATGCACTATCGAAGTGCGAATTGTGTTTTACTTGATTTTGTCACGTCTATTAGTCGTTGAATGCAACAAATTTCTATGAAAATGAAAATGCCAAATTCCAGGTATGATGAAGATGGAACCCAGAGCAATGACTGAACAGAGCGACCATGAAAGTATATCCGGCTTCCTGTATTTAAGAACCCATTATTTAATCAATTTGTATTTAGAAGCTTTGAAATTCCACTTCCCTCAATAAAATATGACATGTAGGAAAATTTGATTCATTCCAATTGAAATGCTAAAGAATTTTCTAAGTTTGCACAACTAATTAAGAAAGATGTTTCCCAATTCTGCAAATAGCTTCAATGAGATTTATAAGGCATTTTACAAGAAATCAGTTCTGTTTGTAAGGTCTTATATCCATGATGGGATGGCTGCTGAGGATATTGTTACAGAGACACTAATTAGTTTATGGGAACGAATGAAAAGGGACACGGTTGACCCGATCCCACCCTTTCTCTTTACGCTTTTAAAAAACCGCTCGCTTGATTACCTGAAACATCAGGCCATAAAACGGGTTGCCTACGATGTGATCACTCAAACATTAAACCGAGAACTGGAGATCAGAACTACCACACTTGAGGCATGCGATCCTGCCACTATTTTCGCAATAGAAATACAACAAATTTTTCAATCCACGCTGAACTCACTTCCTGAAAAAACCAGGGAAATTTTCATGATGAGCCGTTTTGGAAACAAATCACACAAAGAAATTGCAGAATTATTTGGCATTTCAGTCAAAGGAGTGGATTACCATATTCTACAATCAATTAATGAGTTGAGGATTACACTTAAGGATTACCTTCCTTTTTTGGGTGCTTTAATTTTTCTGAAATGAAAAATAAATATAAAAACGACTAGTGATTTGCTGACTTTAATCGTTTTGATTAATGAAGGGAAGAATTGATTAAGCTCCTTCATGTAAAACTGAACTGTTAAAGAAAATGAATACACAACTTCTGCTTAAATATATTGAGGGGGATGCTACAGACCACGAGAAGGCAGAGATTACCAATTGGCTGGATTCCGATCCTGAAAACATGCGGGAGTTTCTTGCGATACGCAAACTGAATGACATATCCATCTGGCAAGAGTCGCATGATGTTCAACAGGTACAAAAATCAGACACGAAAATCATCAGATGGTCATGGACGCGCATAACTGCAGAAGCTCTGAAGATTGCAGCTGTTTTGCTGGTGGCTGTTGTGGGTACACGCTACGTTTATCAAAAACCGATACGCATTGACCCGGTTGTGATGCAGACCTTGCACGTTCCTGCCGGTCAGCGTGCTGAGTTGACGCTCACTGACGGCACAAAAGTGTGGCTGAATGCCAAAACGACATTGACTTTTCCAAACCAATTTTCTGATCAGATACGCGAAGTACAGCTCGATGGAGAGGGCTATTTTGATGTGACATCCAACAAGTCCAGACCTTTTATTGTGAAAACCAGGAAGTACGATGTCAAAGTTTGGGGGACCGAATTCAACTTAATGGCTTATTCCGGGAAAGGAATTTTTGAGACTTCATTGCTTGAAGGTTCTGTTGAAGTGTTGAAAACGGGTAGTGCCCAAGGGGTACTGATCCAGCCTGAACAACGAATCTTTGAAGAGAACAATCAACTGGTTATAGCCCCGATTATTCATGCTAATCACTTTCTTTGGAAAGAGGGGATTATAAGTTTCGATAACGAATCGTTTCCGGAGATGGTCAGAAAGCTTGAGCTCTATTTTGATCTGATGATTGAGGTGAAAAATGATAAAATCCTAAAATACCGCTGTACCGGAAAATTCCGGACCAAAGACGGCGTGGAACATATCCTGAAAGTACTTCAGCTAAGTAATAAATTCAGCTTTGAAATTGATGAAAAACAGAATGTTATAACAATTGAATAATAACCAGATAGTTACTAACTAAAACAGAATTTGCCAATGAAGTAAAAAAAAGTCATTAAAAAAGCCGGAAAGTGCGCTAACACATTCCGGCCAAAAGTCGAAACCCGACAAGCTTTCTAAAAACAAAATCAAGTATCAACAATTAAAGAACAAATGTATGAAAATTTATTTGTCGAAGGAATTCTTTGACTCAACTAAACAACTACTCCGAAAGATGAGAGCAACATGTCTATTGATTTTGGTGTTTGCATCGTCACTTTTTGCCGTCGACGCCGAATCGCAGGTCGCAAAGGTGAATATTGCCTTTAACAGCGTTACAATTTCAAAAGTAATTGATGCTATAGAAGGCCAGACAGATTACCTGTTTGTGTACGACAAAAATGTAATTGACCTTAACCGCAAAGTATCTGTTAAGGCGGAAAATCAGTCGGTTGCCGAAGTGCTTTCCGGCATATTTGGCAATACAAATGTTATCTATGCCATGGAAGGTACCAATATCATGCTGATGCCGAAAAGCGAAGCCCAGCAACAGGGCAAAAAAGTAACCGGTAAAGTCACCGACTCAACTGGCGGTTCATTGCCTGGTGTTTCTGTTGTAGTAAAAGGTACTACAATAGGGGTAATTACCGACAATAACGGAATCTTTTCCCTTGCTAATATTTCTGAAAATGCGACTTTGCAATTCTCTTTTGTGGGGATGAAGACTAAGGAAGTGGTTGTTGGCAGTAAAAATGCCATCAATGTAGTACTTGAAGAAGAAACAATTGGTCTTGATGAAGTGGTGGCAATTGGGTATGGAACAAAAATCAAAAGGGATGTAACGGGGTCAATAACAGCAGTAAAGTCAAAGGATATTCAAAACTTTAAAGCATCTTCTGTTGATGCACTTTTACAAGGGCAAGGATCTGGTATTCAGGTAAGTCAGTCGAATGGGACTCCAGGAGCTCCGGTGAGGGTGATGATACGTGGGACACACTCAATTTATGCCGATGCTGAACCTCTTTGGGTTGTTGACGGAATTCCAATTTCAAATCCTGTAAATGGAGTTGCAGGAGGATTAAGAGGTACTGCCGGACAAAACCCGCTTGCAACGATTAATCCAAGCGATATCGAATCTATTGAGGTATTGAAAGATGCTGCAGCAACTTCGATTTATGGATCCCGGGGTTCAAACGGCGTTATTCTTGTTACAACAAAAGGTGGCAAAAAAGGTCAAGGGTATGTTACATTTGATGCATCATTTGGCGTTACTGATTTTACCCGGAATGCAAACGATATCGGGTTTACAAACGGAACAGAATGGCTTGATCTTGTGGATAAAGGGAGATCAAACTATGGACTGGCAACCATTAAAACCGATAAGGATCTTAACAATCTTATCTCTCAAAAAACCACCGGACAAGTATTTTCGGTCGACAGAATTTCAAATACGAACTGGTTCGACGAGATTACCCGCAAAGGGGCCTACAAAGAGTACAATTTATCGATCTCAAGAGGTTATGATAAAGGGACGATCTTTTCGTCAATAAATTACCGCGATGAAAAAGGAGTTTTACTGGGCAACGATTTTAAGAGATTAACAGGTAGAATAAATGCTGATTTCGAACCCATTGAAAATCTGAAGACAGGAGTTAAGATAAACATCGGCTATAGTGACAATAATCAGGTGATGAATGCCGGTGTTCCAAGTGGGAACGATGTTCTTGCCGCGGGAGGATTTAATATGGCTTTAACAGGCTCACTTCCAATTTTTCCGAAATGGTGGGATGAGTCAAAAGGAACCTACTTTATGCCTGCATCCGGTTATAACGTTTCTGCATCGAACAACACCAACAATTTCCGATTCCAGCTCGAGACGTACAGGGCCATTGGAGGAATCTATCTGGATTATACCCTTCCATGGATTAAAGGATTATCAGTAAGATCAGAATGGTCAGCTGATGTCAGTTCTGATATCCGGAATTTTATGGTTAAAAAGCTACTTCGGCCAAAAAACACCTCTTATGGTGAATATCAACCGCGCATGCAGCGCAACCTAAATTATAATGTATATGCGAACTATAACAGGACTTTTAACGAAGTGCATAATGTCAGCGCTACACTTGGAACAGAATCGCAACTTTTTTCAACAAGGGATATTATTGTATTCGGAGAAAACTTTCCAGAGGAAAACAGACAATTCGGGAATCAGGATGCCGCACGAATTCCTTCCGGAGGATTTGGGGGAGAGCGTTATATTCGTTCGTACTTCGCCAGAGTAAATTACCGGTTTAATGACAGATATATTATAAGTGGCAGCATTCGGCGTGATGGCGTTTCAATCTTTACGCCTGAAAATCGGTGGAGTACTTTTGCTTCAGGTTCCCTTGGCTGGATTTTTAGCGAGGAGAAATTCATGAAAAGTTTAGATTTTGTGGCTCTATTCAATGATATGGTTGAAAGTTTAAAGATAGGCATTGCCACCAACTACTTTTTTGTTATTCAAGTTGGATGACCAGCTACGTTTTG
>JAAFHB010000220.1 GCA_010906965.1 Mariniphaga sp.
GCTAATAAACGAGTTTTTATCCTCGTTTCGTTATGACTAAGTGGTATACTTTTCGACTGAAAAGTGGAGTACTTCCTGAGTGATATAAACACCACAATGGCATAAAGCGTATAAAATCAACACCAATACTATGCAACGAATCCATATCTTTTTCAATGGCAGCGGGGTTCCAGTTATCGAGTATCTGAAACCAACCGGTTGAAGGCGAATAATTGGCACCGTTTATAAAAGTTGGCTTGCCATTATTAAGCAGGTATTTATTGCCCGTGGTCATGGTTGATTGGGCGCTTACAAAGCTGGTTAAGAATATAATTATCGAACCAGCTAATATGAATGTTTTATACTTCATTGTGTTGTTATTTAATTTTTTATCTCAATTTTTTGAAGTCGCTTGCTATAAACCGGATTTCGGAGAAACCAGGAAGGAGTGCAACTCCATGCATGACAATAGCTGTTAAACAAATGACTGTTATAAGGTGATTTGTAAGCATTTTCTGCGTCATACACTTCCCAAAAAGTATCGGCACCTTTATCAATCATTCCGCCCCAATAGGAATCAATAAGATTATATGCTTCTTTATCCATATCACAAATCAGATAAGCCTGAACTAAATGATGCGTCAGATAAGGAGTTCCGGGTTTAATTGCACTGGTATCCGTTTTTATTTGCGTTAAAATTCTCGCTCCTGTAGGTTTGTCAACCACTCCGGCTAATATCATCCAAATTTGAGATGCCCAGGATATTTGTTGCTGAGTACCTGAAATAAAGAGGCCTTTCTTTTTATCATACAGGTTGTTTAATGCTGCATCTTGAAGTCTTTTACTTAGTTTCTCCCATTTTATAACATCTTCTTTGATACCTAATTTACTGGCTAAGGCTGAAAGAGATTTTGTTGCATAAATTGCAATTGCTTGTTCCGATGTTTGCCTATCCAAATGTTTACTCCAATCGACAAAAAGCCAAATGTTATTGGGTATTTCCAAATAATTTTTTGAATTCAGCCATTTGCTTACAACCAAATCTACTTGCTGGCAAGCAATTGGGTAAAGTTTTTGTGCTAATTTCCAATCGTTTGAATTTGAAGAATAATCCAATAATACCGAGCCAAATAACATCGCATAATCGGGTATCATCTCGTCACCAATTTCAGGATTACTACCGTTGGTATAGACACAAGCCGGAATAAAACCATCGTCTCTTTGACAACCGGCAAAAAGCAAAAGACAGCGTTTAACCAGAGAATCCGATTTAAAAAGTACCCTGTCGGTTAATGCTTCAAGTCTCAAATCGCCAAGCCACAGTCGTCTGTCGCGTTTGGGCCCATCTTCAAACACTTCCTGTAAGCAATTTCGTAGCGTATATTGCGATACCAGGTCGATGCGTTGCATCTTTGCACTAAATCCTTCCAAGGGTTTTATTTTGGCAAAGGGTATGGCCGAAACTTCATCGCAATTCAAATTCGATATTGAAATATCCTGGGTAGCTTCAGGTGCACAAATTCTGATGTATCGAAAGGTGAGCCTTTGATTTAAGCGCCAGTTTTTAGAAATATCCAATACATAAGGCGACCAGGTTTTAGTAGGTTTATAACCATTTTCGAAAAGTGCCGGAAATTGCTCCCAACTGTCGCCAAGTTCAGCCAAAACTTCAGCCGATTCAATTTTTATTTTAGCCGATGTTTGTGTTTCACCTTGAATATAGCCAACCATATTCCGTCCAAAATCGAGTAGTAAGGTATCACCTTGAGAGAGCTTTAATATGCTATTTTGGTCCAATGTTGATAAGGTTCTAGCTTTCCAACCCAGCCATGTTTTTAAATCCTTTTTAATTGAAATTGAACGAATTGGATACGATGTTTGATGGCTTAATTGTGGGTTAAGCTGTTTCGCTTCATTCAAAAATGAAGCTTTTGACGTATTCTGAGCACAAATATTTATGCCGGATAAACAAATTATTACAGTTGACGAAAAAAGGATTTTTTTCAAGTAGGAAAAAACAAACATCCTGTGTTCTACTGTATTTATTAGATTCTCCATTGTCGATAGTTCGTTTTTGATTTTTTCATTTGAATCAGATTTAATTATACTTATTTACAACTATCAAATAGCGAGTAAACAACAAGTTGCTCACGCAATTGCTCCAGACTTAAGCCGGTTTTTGCTTTAATTCTAACCGGTTTGACGGGCATTAGATCGAAAAAATTATCTGAAAAATTATCGTCACCATTGGGCATCGATAAAAACACACTTTTCGCCAACGTATTGGTAGTAAATTCAATTTCAAATCCACCTTCAACCTGAACAATTTTAGTTTTTATATCTGGTTTCTGAAGCTTTAAGAATTTATCATGATTAAAATACAGCTTGTTTTCCGAAACTATTTTACCATCGCGCTCTAAACTTGTAGTAAATAATACTTCATTCTTATCAAACCCTTTTAATAAGTCATTGGTGATGATAGTGAAGAAAACCTTGTTTGAAAGGGATTCCACATTAACTGGAATATCTTTGCTGAATAGTATTTTCCCGTTAAAATCGTTAAGTCGCAATTGTAGCTTGCCATCAAAAGACTTGGTGCTGTCGGAATTGATGTAAACATTTAAAAGCGTTGTAGGTGTGATGATTGTATCGCTCAAAGCCAGAATTACCAACACATTTTCGAAAGCCCTTTTAGCTGAATAATAAGCCGCCTTTTTCTTGCCCAAATAGTCGATAACCGACCAGCCAACATTGGGCCAGGCATCACCAAATTGCCAGAACATGGTGCCCATGCAACGAGGTTTATTCAGGCGATGCGCTTCGCTGGCAATTTTTATGGCATCAGCTTGAAAAAGCTGACTTAGATAAACCAGGCTTTGGAAATCTTTAGGTTCATTGTAATCCTCCCGAATATAACGCATCATCATTTTATTGCCCTCCATGTCAGGTGTTATCCATGGCATTACACTTTTCTGGCGGTGCATCATTACCGGCGAAAACAGGTTTTCATCTTCAGGAGCCAGGTATTGTTTTAAGGTTGAGTAATTTGGAAACGATTGTACACCATATTCACTCATAAAGCGTGGAATAGCTTTCTTGTAATCCTGAATAGATTTTGATCCATACCAAACCAGGTAATAATGCAAATCGCCTGAAGTAAGCGACGACGTTACTCTGGGTTCGGAACCCGGTGACGAGGGCCAGTAAAAGGTTTGCGGATTGTATTTTGCAATTACTCCTGGAATTATATCGTTGAAAATTTTCTGATAGGCTTGAAAAATTTCTACAGAATCGGTTTTTGAAATGTTTAATTCTGGTTTTTTGGGCCAACCCCATTCAAACCAGCCCGAAATCAGTTCATTATTACCACACCACAAGGCCAGTGATGCATGGTTTCGAAGCCTTATCACATTTTCGATGGTTTCCTGTTTTATATTTTCGAGAAAAGCCGAATCGCCGGGATACATGGAGCAGGCGTACATAAAATCCTGCCAAACGAGTATCCCGTTTTGGTCGCATTGATTGTAAAACTCATCGTTTTCGTAAATGGCGCCACCCCAAACACGCAGCATATTCAGGTTTGCATCAACCGCATTTTTAATGAGGGTTTCATATTGATTGTTGGTGACTCTTGTTGAAAGGGCATCCTGAGGAACGTAATTGCTTCCCTTGATAAATAATGGCACTCCATTGATCCTGAAATAGAAACTTCGTCCAATCGAATCCTTTTCACGAACGACTTCAATGGTTCGTACTCCAAGATTTACTGACCGCTCATCAATAGTACCTGATTCATCTGATAATATGATCTTTACAGCATATAGGTTGGATTTACCCATTCCGTTTGGCCACCAAAATTCAGGATTGAGAATATTTAGCGCTATACTTTCGCTGTTGTTTCCCTGTTTTAATTTTACTGTTTTTTTTGTAACTGGTTTTGCCGAATTATTTAGAAAAACCGATAGTTGATAATCTTTTGCTGTGCTTGCAGAGATATTGGTTTGAATAGAATAGCTTGCTTGCTGAGCATTAATTGTTTGAGGTTCGATAAAATTATCCTCCATTTTTGCATCTGTCCAGGCGGTTAGAATAACAGGTCGCCAAAGGCCACAGCTTACCAATCGCGGATGGGTATCCCAGCCAAATTGATGAGGCGATTTTCGGGTTTGACTGCCACTCTTCCGGTCATTCTCCGTTTTTTCATTGTGGTTGGGCAAACGATAAGTGTAAAGTGCAGCTCTTCGCAAGCCCTCATTTACAGCCGAATGAAATAAAATCCGCAAAGCATTGTTTCGGGGTTTCAGCAATTTTTTACAATCCACTGTCCACGAGCGGTACATGTTGTTTGCCTGAAGAATTAACGAATCGTTGAGGTAAACATCTGCGTAGGTATCCAGCCCTTTAAAAGTGATTTCGATATTGGGTTTTGAAAAAACAGCTTTCTCAACATCAAATTTAGTGTTGTATTCCCAGTCTTCAGTTTCAATCCATTGCACCAGCTTTTCGTTATCGCGGTAATAGGGGTCTGGAATTAACTTGTTTTCCAACAAATCGGTATGTACACTGCCTGGAACATTAGCCGGGTACCATTCGGTTTTACCCACCTGATGAAATTGCCAGTTTTGGTTGATGGTTTGTTGTTGCTTTTGGGCATTAGCAATAGAAACCCAAAAAATCAAAAAGACAGCTAAAAGGTTTTTCATTTTTTTCATATTAAATTCTCGCCTACTTTATCTCATTTATTCTTTTGTAATAATCGGATTTTCCCTGATGGAAATATTTACCATAATAGTGGGTTGCCAATAATAAGTCTGAACTATTATTGATATCTGCTTTTACAGGGATTCTGGAGTCATTCTGCTAAAGTGCTATTTTCAGCTTCTTTGGTTGTCTCCCGGACGTATTTGTTTAATAAGGAATCGATCCCAAATATTTTTTCTATTCAGCACTATGACCGGAAAGTACTTAAAAACCCTACCTTGGAATGAAAATATTTTTAAAGCAAAAGGTTCATTTCTTGAGTAAGCCAATTGAGAGAAAAATCAACAATGGTAAATAATCTTTTAATTCAATTCGAATAACAGCCAGCGCTTTTGTGATTTGCTTTTCAACAGCTTTGACTGAAATCTGAAGTTCTTCTGCAATTTCTTTATTTTTTCTATCTTCAAAACGGCTCATCCTAAATATTTTTTGGCAGCGTTCAGGCAAATTTTCCAGCACATCATTTAGCTTTTGACCCAATTCCAACTCAATCATACTTTCTCGGTCTTCCATGTAAAACCGAAGTTCCTCCTCCTTTAATAGTATCCGGGAAGACTCTAAATATTTGTTTTGGACTTTTTGTTTTTCAAGAAAGTGTAAACAATTGTTCCGAACCATTGTAAAGAGTAAGGCATTTAAAGAATGGTGAATGGTGATGGAATGATCGGACCAAATTTTTTCAAAAGTATCCTGAATAATATCTCTGGCAGCCTCATCGTCAACAAATTTGGCAGCATAGTAAAACAACGGTTTAGAATAGAGCCTGAATAATTCATCGAATAATCCAGAACCCATGTCCGCCGTGTTTAAGCCTTTGCCTTCAAATAAGTGCATTTAAAAAGAGTGTTTGTGAGACCTGCAAAATTAACAATATTACATGCAGTTCAAAAAGTTTTATCTGATGGTCAAAGTAGCTGGTCAATTGTCTTTTTGCATGATCCAATCTTTATGAAGGTGCTGAAGATTTTGCCAAAAATCATGAATACTCTCCGACGATATTGAACTGTTTCTGATTAGAGATCATCGAAATCAGGTTGAATTTCTGGGTACTTGTTGAAGATAGATTGACATCGGGATTATTGATCTTCTCGAGCCAGCCGCGGATATTGTAAGTGTAACCAACACTTTGCACATAGTCGTAAGTATTTGTCTTGTGCAGTTTTTTATCGATCAGCTGACCAATCTCGTTGTAGTTGTTCTCAGATACGGTCACTTTGCCATTTGCATCACCCGTGATTTGTTGCTCAGTTGTCTTTAATCGTCCTGCATGATCGTAATCGTAATATTTGTTGACCTTAGTGGTGACACTGTTAAAGGTCTGTGATTGTTTTGTTTGTTTGACTTTTCCCGGGAAATCGTTCAGGTATGCAAGGGTTTTAGTTCCTCTAAAACAAAGGCACAAATATAAAGAACAACGTACCCAGACTAAATGGTGGGATCCGTTGTTCTTTGTTGAGTACAAACGTTCAAAACGGTTTCCAAACAATACTACATACGACTACATATGCCTAATCAAGTGATAGTATAGTTTGAATTTATTACAACCAATTTTTTTTGATGATTTTTGGATAATAATACATTATGAAAAACCCATGCAGAAAAAACAGCAAAAAAAATCTCATTGTATTTTTATCTTTTTTTGACCAAATAATGATACACTTTACCCATAGAATAAAAAATAACAGTGCCGCAATAAATCTAATTACGATTAATTTTGGACTAAAAAACAATTGTTTGAAAGACTCTAAGTCAATAAGAACTGAGGTTGCATAAAGGATAAAAAATACGAAAAGAGTACCTATTGTAATTATTGTCGAAACATAGCAGATATTAAAAAATAATTTTTTCATATTAATATTGAGTTTAATTTTATTTCTTTTCTTCTTTGCTTTCTTCCTTGCTTTTTTCTTTATTATCTTGTACTGACAGATTGATTCCAATGCCAGTCCCAAGAAGCCATAAATTAATCTCTGGGCTTAATCCAATTGTAGTTTTTGTTTCTTCACCTTCTTTTTCTGAACCTGTTACAACTCCGACTGATCCTTCTTCAACTTCCTTGAAATCAGCATCTCTAGTTTTATTGCTTTCAGCATCTATTTTACCAGACTTGAGATTAATGCCTATAGATCCTTCGTCATTAGTTTCTTTTTCTTTTGTTTTACCTCCTCCGACAATACCACCAAAAGTTAAACCTCCTTTCTTTAATTCTTTTCCCTCCATTGCCAAGCCCAAACTTAACCTATTGCTCTTGCTATCATATGAAAGATTTATGGAAAGGGTTGCCTCAAGTCCGTTATCACTTTTGGGTGCTCCCGAAACATATTTAATCCCTAAAGCTTTTATTCCGATTCCAATAATGCCATACGAAAGCTTTAAGTGAGCTTTGAGTTCAAATTTCTCCTTACCATTTGGATCAACAAATAACATCGGATTATTCCCAACATAACAAAATGGACTTTCGAAATAATATTTCTCCGCCAACGGATCGACAGTGTGCCACCTCCCGATTACCGGGTCATAGAATCTTGCTCCGTAATCATACCAATCCAGAGCAGTACCACCTAAAACATCGTCCTGCTTTTCTCCCGAAGGGTCGGGATTTCCGCTTTGCTTCAACTTTCCGTTGTAAAGGTATTTATTGGTTCCGGCGGGGGAGACTGGTAAATAGCTGCTGCCAAAGGGGTAGTATTCTGCCACCTGTGTAGTTGTTGTGCCACTGCCATTGGGCTGGAAGGTTACGCGTGTATTGCCAAGGTGATCCTTCAGGTGGTACTCGTACGAATAAACTCCCGAAGTTTTATTGACTAGACCTCTGTCGAACAGCAAATATTTCAGCGATTTGACGTTGTCATAAACCATATTCCCTGCATAATACTGATAAGTACCTTCCTTCATCTTCCTGGCTAGTTTCTCGCCTGCGGCGGAGTAAATATAGGTAATCAGATTGAGTTAGTCACGAATATTGTTCATTTCATTTGGGAATTGTAAATTCCCGGTCTGAAGCCGCCGGATGACATATCCGGGGGAGCGAGGTTAAAATGATTCGTGACCTTAAACCCGAAGAAAAAAGTAGGATCTTTAAAATGGTCGATACGTTCCTTACCAAAA
>JAAFHB010000221.1 GCA_010906965.1 Mariniphaga sp.
CACCCGATCGTGCTGATGACAAGCCGGCAATGCCTGCATCAGCAGGTGACGGGATGCGAAAAAGATCGGATGGATGATGACTGTCTTCCGCACTGCGGGAAATCAGCATCTATTACAAACATGAAAATGGAAAAATTCTATATTGAAAAAACAAACGGAAACTATCACCGGATCTATAACGAGACCAATTTTTTGAATACTGCAATTGTTACAGATTTGCCCGATCTTTATGCAGGTTTCCTGGTTGATTTAAGTGATCTGAAAACTGAAACTAAAACTGAGATTAATAAACCGGGCGTAATAAAGCTTTTTGAAAACCTGCTGAGCGGAGATCCCGGTTCAGAAAAGGAACTCCGGCAAGTTATTCATCCAACAACAGACAATCAATATTACAAGGGAATCTAATAACCTGATTCCCTAAGAGATTCAGACACTGCTTAAGCAAGACCGGGAAACGATCAGCCAAGCTGCACCCCAAGCAAAAGAGGCGATAAAATATGCGATGCCAACGTTTGTCTTAAACGGAAACCTGGTTCATTTCACAGCATTTAAGAATCACAAAACATCCAAACGTATAAATCATTCCAAATTGTACCGCTCCAAAATCACAAAACATCCAAATCGATTTAATTTATGCCCAAACCAATTTCAGAAAACATCCATTAGCACACGATGATGCCCAAACCGATTTCAGAAAGCATCCATTGGCAAACGATGATGCCTAAACAGATTTCAAAAACCATTCATCGGCATACAATAATGCACAAACAGATTTTAGAAAGTATTCATTGACACACAATGATGCCTAAACCGATTTTAGAATGCATTCATTGGCACACGATGATGCCCATCCCGAATTATAAAACCATCTTTTTAAATTGATTTTGAGGAAAAATATTGGTTTTGCGAAAAACAAATCATTTTTTTTCAGTTTTCATGAAAATATTAATGATAAAGCCTTCTTTATTGCTAAAAATGTTTTAAATTAGCTTATCCGTTCAATTGTAATTCTCTAAAAAAAATTACCATGGAAAAACTAATTGTTCCTTCTCTGCTATCAGTCAGTGATGGTGTCCTGATGGCTGAGCGATTTGAAAAGACCATACAAGCGCTAATTGAAACTGATCCAAAGATGAAGAAACTTTACAATGGAATGACTTCGGTTTATAAGCGTTTAGTGAAAAATCAGAAAAATGGGGGTAAGAGTCTTTTAACCGGCGAATTGCTTCAACTTGGTAAGCGTCGTAATCGGGCGCGCATCGCATTTCGCGATATATTGCATGGCATTTCGGTTTCACTGATCGAAGAACCCAGTGCAAAAGCATTAAAACTATATGCTGTTTACGAAAAACATGGTGCAACGGCGAATAAAGCTGGTTATAAAAAAGCTACAGCTATTTTAATATTGTTAATTGCGGAATTCGATTTGCCTGCAAATCAGGATTTATTGAAAGAATTGAATATATTACCTTTTTATGAGTCGCTAAAAACCGCACATGAGATTTTCGATTCAGTCAGTAAACAGAAATCGGATGAAAAAGCAATCCTGGCCACTGATTCGGAGCCTGCAACCGCTATTTTGGAAGAATTGATTTCTTCAATGACAGATATACTGGCCATGATCCAGCTTAATAATCAAATTGATAAAGCTACTTATGGTGAAATCTATAACCAGTTGGTCACCTATATCAACGAAATCAATACTACTGCCCGCGCGCGCAAAACCCGCAAACAGAACAGCAACGAACCGGAACCAAAACCTGAGACGGTTTAATAATAATTCGTAATTCTTCAAATAGGGGACTGTTCCATAATACCGGAATAGTCCCTTTTTATATGGGTTAAACTTAAATAATATAAATAATTATTACTTTGCCATATCAATTCTAATAATCAGTATATTTGTTCATAATATCGAATGGAAGTTATGATACCTATTCAGCCGAATTAAAATGAGTGGCTTGAATTTATCACACATATACAAGTTGGCATCAATACTAAAAAAAACCGCTACAATATAAACAGAAAGTCATCAAAACAAAAGTTACAATCTTCTTGATATCTCTAATCACAAGTGCATTTTTAAGTTTCACTTACAGCAATGAAATTGGGAATTGCTTTAAAAGTAGCATGTCGAATTGAGATTAACGACTAATTTGGATTTATATAATGTATGTAAAAACTAAACAACAATGACAATCAGAACCTTTTGGATCATCTTTATTAAAATTTTAGGAATTTGGTTAGTGCTTAGCTTCCTGACAGTTATTCCTCAATTTGCGAAAATGTTAACTTTTTTCGGGACGACCAGCAATGGCAAACTTTTGGGTATTGGTATTACCGTCGCTTTATTCCTGTTGACGATAGGAATTTATGCACTCATTCTGCGGCTTTTCGTTTTTAAGACAGACTGGCTCATTGACAAACTGCATCTTGACAAAGGGTTTCCGGAAGAAAAAATAGAACTAAATATTCAACGCTCCACCGTTTTTACAATTGCTACAATTGTAATTGGAGGATTTATATTCGCTGATAGTTTCCCACTATTTTGCCAGCAGGTATTGGTGTTTATTCAGCGTAATAACCTGTCTGGAGAAAATCCCACCTCTGGTTGGATTATTTTCTATTTGGTAAAAACCATATTGGGTTATCTTTTAATGACGAACAGCCAATTCGTTGTCAGGTTTTTAGAGAAACAAAACAGCACAACTGAATAGCAGTTTCCCCAATCCAAAAGACACATGGTCTTTCATTAACAGGAAATTTGTATATTTGAACTACAGCAATTTATAGAAGGTTAAACGGTTAAAATTCCAACCTGAGCTTAGCTGAAGAACGAAATAAAATTCTTCTAAAATGAGATATTTATTGTACATCGTTGCCGTCGCCTGGAGTTTAATCCTGATTGGTTGCACCAGTACAGTAGGAACTGTTGACATCGCGGGAAAGGTATTGGATGAATTTACAAAAGAAGGTACTCCAAAAAGAACTGTGATTATTCATGGTTTGAAATATGCTGAATCCGGATTAATACCTACCGATGAGATAGGTCGCTTTTACACAGATAGCTCCGGACATTTTACCTATACATTAAAAAAAATCAAGGATGTATACCGGTATAATTTTGTTTTTGTGGCTGATTCAACCTACTCCTATTCCGCACAGATGGTTAGTCTTGCTGAACTTGAACTCAATTCAAAGTTTTTATCTTTCTATCTTGAAAAATTTACCGATCTTACCATTAAAATTGAGCGTATTAACAAAACAGTACCAATTGATACGCTTTTCATCTCTTGGAAAACAGATGATATTGACGGAAGAATATACCCGCATAAGGTGGTCAACATGGGGGCAGTCCCTGATTTTGAATTCAGGTGGATAGGTGGAAAAGTTAAATCATTTATTGAAACCAAAACTTTTGCGAATAAAAACACAGTCATTCACATGTACTTATTTAGAAACAGCAGAGCAAAAGAGATGTCCGACACCATCTTTTGCCTAAGAGATGTTAAGAATTCCTTTACTTTTAAGTATTAACATTCCATCTGCATCAACCGTTGGAAACAAGTTAAACAATACAGGTGCCAAGGTGGTTAATACAGGTAAAACAATAACTTCAAATTTATCAAATATGAAATTCAACAGATTTATTTTATTAGCCGTCATTGCGTTGGCATTAAACGCTTGTAATCAAAGTCCGGCAAAAAAAGATGCGGATGGAAATACAAAATATTACCGGGGCATTCAGTTTAGTGAGACACCATGGGATACAGAAAAAGGGACTCATCCGCTTACCACTGAAGAAGCCAAAACAATCAATAATTACAAGTTTACCTATAACGAAAAGGCTCAGTTGGTTTCAGTTGAATTCAACAGGAACAATGTACTGCTCGATTATTCGTCGTTTGGCGCTGCAAAAATTACTTATACCTATGAAGGTGACAAACAGCTTAAACACTTTTTTAATGATAAGGGTGTAGCTGCAAAAAATGGCGGAGCATCAGCCTTTGAATATACCCTCAATGAAACTGGGATGCGGATTGCAATGCGTTTTTTGGATGAAAACGGCGCCCCCATTGAAAACAGAAACAAAATTAATAATTACAAGTGGGCAAAGATGGATGACGGAATGATTCAGGAAGTGCGGTTCAATTTGGCTGGCGAAGATGTGGTGATGAATGAGTTTTGCCCGTTTCATGAACTTCGTTTCTCGTATGAAGCAAAAGGGTATGCAACCAGGGTTGCCAACTACTCCGCCGATACCCTCACCAATTGCACGGCCGAAAACTGCGGCGACATTGGCGTTTCGTATTTTCAGTTGGATAACAATGACCATGGCGATGTTTTAAGCTTTTCGGTTCATAACACATTCGGACAACTGTCTAATTTATATTGGGGCTGGGCAAAACGGGTAAGTGTGGTTGATCAGAATGGGTACGTTTTGGAAGAAACACAGTTCGACCAGGACAATGAATACCTGGGTGGCAAAAATGTTCCGGTTACAACATCGGTGTATGACGAACATGGCGCTGTGATCAAACAGATTGCGATGGATAAAAACAAAAATGTGATCAACGATCCGGGGAATGGTGTAGCCACAACAATCTATAAATACGATAAGGAAGGGCGCCGGACTGAAACATTGAAATACGATAAAAATGATGTTTTAGTTGTAACTAAAGGTTAGTTTTATAAAACTTAAGAAATCATGATAAAACACTTTAGAACATTCAATCAGGCAATTGTATTTATAATGGCACTGTTCCTGGTATCCTGCTCAGGAGGAAACCAGAAAAAGCAACCGGCGGCAGCCTCACCCGTTCAAATCAGCGCAAACACAGTAGCAGTAAACGACGAATCACAGAAGCTGCTCAAATACCTGGAGGAGACAGGCGATTACGTGAACGGAAGGAATTTTCCATCGCTAATTAAAGCTTCGGCAGTTAATAAAGAGCTTGGATCTAATATTCATATTATCGATTTAAGAGACCCAAAAGCTTTTGCAAAAGGACATATTAAAGGTGCTGTAAATGTTGAGTTCAGCAAAATCCCCGATTATTTCACCAATGTGATCAAACCATTTGGTTACAGCAAGATTGTAATGGTTTGTTATGCAGGGCAAATAGCAAGTTACACCACATCGCTTTTACGATTGATGGGTTACGGAAATGTGTATGCACTGCGATGGGGAATGAGCGGATGGAATAAAGATTTTGCCAAAGATTCGTGGCTGGCAGCTGTTTCTGATAAGTTCGAAAACCAGTTGGAATTGACAGAGAATCAAAAAGCTCCGTTGAGCGACTTTCCGCTGATGAATACCGGCAAAACGACAGGAGAAGAAATCATGGCTGCTCGTTTTAAAAGTGTGTTTGCTGAGGGATATGCCGATGCATTCACTTCGGCTGAAAAGG
Organism: Mariniphaga sp.; assembly: GCA_010906965.1. Taxonomy (GTDB): domain Bacteria; phylum Bacteroidota; class Bacteroidia; order Bacteroidales; family Prolixibacteraceae; genus JAAFHB01. The sequence goes on from JAAFHB010000221.1 coordinate 5,412, forward strand.
TTTTTGAGCAACCCAAAAACTTCTATACGATTAATTACGAGCGGAAAGACAAATATGATGCGGGACATATTCCGGGAGCTGTCCGTTATAAACCCAATGGTACACTTGGAATTGTTTCCGAAATGGAATCCATTCCTTCAGGTAAAGAAGTGGACGTTTATTGTGGTACAGGACATAACTCCGGATTCGTAACGGCTTATCTCCGTTTATTTGGCTACAATGCAAAAACGTTAATGTACGGAAACAATGCATTTATGCACAAAACGATGGTGGAGAAAAAGGAAAAACTTTCGTGGCTTCCGTTTACTGAAGCCGAAATTGACAATCTTTCGTATGTGAAAAATTAATTTAAATTGAATCATTTTCCAGCCGGACTGCTGTGTCGGGCTGGAAAATGTATTTAAAAGCTTCCGGATTCACTTCAGGAGCAAGAATAAAAAGTTTTTTAAAACCAAGCTGATTCAGGATCACCCAGGCTTTTGCTGTTGTTGACGCATCGGTTGAATAAAGAATAATCTCATCCTTCGATTCTTTAAAAATTGTAAGGTTCGTCTTATCTAAAAGATTTTCAACCGGAATATTGATTGAATTTTTAATCCGGACAGAATCGAACCCGCCCCCACTTCCCAAATTAATGACCAGGTATTGCGTATTCAGCGATTTCAATTGCGTCAAAGTAATAGAATTACTGTTATTCTGAGCCACCTCAACTGCCTTTCCCGGATCCTGTCTGAACAGGTTCGGATTGAAGCTTCGGACAAGGACCAAAACCATAATAATGATTAAAAAAAGGAATACGTATCGGAGATTTTTTAATTGTTCCATTTTATTTGAATTCAGTTTTATTCGCAGCCTCCGTCCAGTTTCGATGCCTGAAGATGTTTTGCGTTAAAATAATGTATCTTTAAGCTATCGGGCAAACTGTTGATCTGAGTGAATATCTTGCGTGCACCGAACCGGTTTTCGAACAGCGCATTCTCGCGCGGAGTTATATTCTCACCTTCAAACTGACTCAGCATTACAATCTTGTACCATTCGTTAAGGCCACCTTTCATAACAAAATTATTTCCGTAACCCAGACCAGTACTGATTGTCCAGGCATAGCTGGCAGTCTGATCGCCATTCCCGTAATAGATATTTTTTAATCCCTTCTGATTTAAATAGATTTCCCATTTGGGATTTGAGAAATCATTAAAGGGGATATTAACGGAACCAGGAATGTTACAAGCCTTAAATTGTTCAGCATTCCGCACATCAATCAATTGAACGGTCGTATCTTCGTTATTGACGAAACGGGCAACCTGATCTACAGAAAAGTAAATGTCGCCGGAAACTGATTTTGAAAGTAATACGTCCGGTTTGAGCCGAAATGACCTGGTGGTATTAAAAGGTAAGAAAGCCATAATAATGCCAACTCCAATTAACAGGATTGAAAATTTTATCCTTGCATTCATTCTGTCAGGTTTAAATTTCAGAGGTAATTTCGGGACGGCTGAATCTTTTCTCCGCAAGTTCTGCCAGCCAGAATAAGAATACGGCTGCAACAATCAGAATGAACGTGAAAACGCCTGTTGAAAAGCCCATCCATTCATCGATCCGCATTTCGCCTTTATAATTTCCAAGAAAGATCGTCTGAATATAGGGGTAGGTCTCCGCAAATAGAAAAGCTCCGGCTAATCCGCCCAACAAAAAGATCATCGCATCTATTTTCCCGATTGAGAGGGCGCTGATCCCAGTTCCGGGACAATACCCACCCATGATAAATCCGGCACCCATGATGACGCCGCCAATGATCGCTGCATTCATATAATAGGGATTCACATAGACCAGTTTAAGATTTAATAAACCGAAGAAACTGAGCAACTGCGAACCAACCAAAGCAACAATAGCGGCTGTAAAAAATACTTTTAACACTGTTGTGTCGTAACCATAAAACATTCCGGCTAACCGGCGGCTTGAAGAAAACCCCGCTTGTTCAAGGGCAAAACCAAAGCCGAGACCGATAAAAAGTGCGATCAGAAGGTTTAACCATTCCGGAAATTCTGAAAGTATTGAAAGTGGACCCATTGTTTAAAGGATTGAATGATTGATGAAAATAAACTACCGAATTTTTAAATCCAGAGACTGCGAAAAAACCAGGCGAAAAGATAAGCCGATCCGAAAATGGCAATCATGGTTACAAAACCGGCAACCGAAAGAACTGCCATCCCCGAAAGTGCGGCACCACTGGTACATCCTCTTGCAAGCTGCGCCCCATAGACAAAAAACGCACCTCCAAGAAATGCAAAAAGCAGTCTTTTACTATTGGTGATTTTCGGTGATTTTTCAACTTTGAATTTTAAACGGTGTGAAATAGCTCCTGAAATAAAACCGCCAAGTATCATTCCGAAAACCTCAAGTGCCAGCCAGT
>JAAFHB010000222.1 GCA_010906965.1 Mariniphaga sp.
ATTGCTCATGCCACAAAATAATTAATTTTCAGGCATAGCCGCTTATACATAACCACCACCAAAGGAGGTGGTTTTAAAGTTTATAATAAAAATCTAAACCCACACAAAACGTTATAGAGCCATTATTTGTAATCAATCTGTCGCCGCGATGCGGCTTTCGCCAGGCGATTATTTGATTTCTGCTACCAAACTACCGCCGCTATGCGGCTATCCAATACTTTTTAAGGTGCATAGCACCGATATTTTGGTAGAATAAATTATTCGATAATCATTTTTAAAAGCCGCATCGCGGCGACAGTTTTTATAAGGATTGTGATTTGTAAAATGACGACATTAAAAGAATATCAATTACTTATCAATACGATATTTAATAATTTCATTCTCTCAGCTCTGAAAACACAAAACACCCGGCAACTTCACTGTTTGAAATTGCCGGGTGTTTTTATATGCTCAGAGGTCAGTAGTTCCTCTTAATCTTTGAAAAAGGTAATCTTATAGAATCATCCCCGCGCCAACCACATTATTGGTTGCCTCATCAATCAGGATCAGGCTGCCAGTGTCACGGTTCTTTTTATAAGGATCGAAAAACAATGGTTTCGTCGTTTTAATCCTGATCTGCGCTATCTCGTTTAATCCAACACTTAAATCATCGTGAATTTCTTCGGTTGTATTGATATTCACCTTATATTGTACATCTGTGATGATGCAACGAAGTTCGTTTGAATTGTGCTTCAACTGGTATTTTCCTCTTAAAACAAGCGGTTTTTCGCTGAGCCAGCAAACCATCAAATCAATCTCCTGCGATTGCTGAGGCTGATTAACCGCATCGACGATCATCGATCCACGACTTACATCAATCTCATCGGTAAGACGTAATGTGACAGATTGTGGCGGAAATGCGATATCAAGACTTTCACCTGCAAAATCAATCGCTTCAACAGTTGTCTTTTGACCACCTGGCAAAACAACGACCTCCTGCCCTACCCTGAAAACGCCACTTGCAACCCTGCCTGCATAGCCACGGTAATCGTGGTATTCATCCGATATCGGACGAATAACGTATTGTACCGGGAAACGCGGATCATTCAGGTTCCAATCCTCGCCAACAGGTAACGCTTCGAGTAATCCCAGGAAAGTTAATCCCGTATACCAGGGCATATTTGTCGATTCATCCACTACGTTATCGCCCAGTTTGGCACTGATCGGTAAAAAATGGAGATCCTGGTTGCCCAGTCTTCCGGCCACCTGTATGAAGTCGGCTTTGATGCTTTCAAAAACTTCCTGGCTAAAATCGACCAAATCCATTTTATTCACGCAAACAAGTAAATGTGGAATATTCAGTAAAGCAGCAATATAAGCATGACGACGGGTTTGTTCGATCACGCCATTACGGGCATCAATCAGAATCACTGCTGCATTTGAAGTTGATGCTCCGGTAACCATATTACGCGTATATTGAATATGCCCCGGTGTATCGGCAATAATGAATTTGCGTTTGGGAGTTGCAAAATAGCGGTAAGCCACATCAATTGTAATCCCTTGCTCGCGTTCGGCACGTAGTCCGTCGGTCAGCAGGGCCAGGTTAACCTCTTCGCCACCACGGTTGATACTGGCTTGCTCGAGCGCCTCCATCTGATCTTCAAAAATAGCCTTACTGTCGTATAAAAGTCTTCCGATCAGTGTACTTTTTCCATCATCGACACTACCTGCAGTCGTAAACCGCAGTAATTCCATATCGAGATATCCGTTATCTTTTCCAGACATATTTTGCTTTCTAATTTTTTAAATTGCCCCGACTTAAAAGTCGGGGTAATTGATGTCCATATAGTTTGTGGACTTTAGTCCAATTCACTTTATTTAGCATCAAAAATAACCTTCCCTTTTCCGATCTTCCATTGCAGCTTCCGACCGTTTATCGTCGGCGCGGCCACCCCGTTCCGTAACCCGACTGGCAGCAACTTCCTGAATGATCTCCTCGAGCGTATCAGCCTTCGAAAGGGTTACACCTGTGCAGGTGATATCGCCAATAGTCCGGCAACGTACATCGCGTATTTCAGGTTTCTCGTTGGGTTTTAACTGCATAAACGGGGCACAGGCCATCCATGCGCCGTCGCGGCAAAAAACTTCGCGCTTGTGGGTAAAATACAAACTTGGCATCTCAATATTTTCCATCAGGATATATTGCCAGACATCCATTTCGGTCCAGTTGCTGATTGGGAATACACGGAAATGCTCGCCCATGTGTTTTGCTCCACAGAAAAGATTCCAAAGTTCAGGACGTTGATTTTTGGGGTCCCATTGTCCAAACTCATCACGATGCGAGAAAAACCGCTCTTTGGCACGTGCTTTCTCTTCGTCGCGACGCCCACCACCCATCGCACAATCGAACTTCAACTCTTCGAGGGCATCAAGTAACGTAACTGTTTGAAGTACATTGCGACTTGCGTTCAGTCCTTTCTCTTCAACCGCCCTGCCATTATCGATTGAATCCTGCACATACTTCACAATGAGTCGCGTACCTGTCGTTTCAGCAAGATCATCACGGTATTTAATCGTCTCTTCAAAGTTGTGACCCGTATCAATATGCATCAATGGAAACGGAACTTTCAATGGGTGAAAAGCCTTTCGGGCAAGGTGAAACATCACAATTGAGTCTTTCCCTCCCGAAAAAAGCATCACAGGTTTCTCGAACTGAGCAACAACTTCGCGTATTACAAAGATTGATTCCGCTTCAAGCTCCCGTAAATGATTTATTTTATAGTGCTCCATATCAACTGATTTCTCAAAAATTAAATCCTGTGTCTGTTCAGAGAACACATTATCGGGCTTCTGAACTGACAGGGCACAAAAATAGTCAATCCGATGACATTTTCGGCCATCGGATTGACTTCAATATAGGTAGTATTAGTGCGTAATTTTTAGCTTGGGTTTTTATCAAAACGCATTTCATTTCATCGGCATTGGTTATGAAGCACATCATCCAATTCATCTTCATCTGCCTGACAATAGGGGGCGCTCAGTCGAATACTTCCGAAGTAATTATATCATTATCATATTGCTAAATCCTTGCCTGCTGAAATTCGGGTGTTTTTAGTGTAAGCTGGTAACCGTAATCCCAATTGTTGTTTTGCAATACATGCTGAACATTGACTTCGAATATCTTACGAATAATCATACGGGTTTGATCGGTATAGTTAACTTTCACTTTCTTATCTGAATCAAGCCAATCACTGATTTTATCAAATTGCTTTTTCTTGAAATTTTTAATCACCGGCACGCCCATCAAATCCAATGCAGCGGCATTACACTGCTGTTCGTACTGCCCTTTCATCGGAATGACCATCAACTTTTTATTCAGAAAAAGCGCTTCGGCGGGCGTTTCAAAACCAGCACCGCAGAAAACACCTTTCGATTTGGCCATATCAGCCACAAAGGCATCGTTTGTAATGGGTTTAATCATCACATTTCCTTTTTGATAAGCCACCTTTGAATGTTTTGAAAATACATGCCAACTCGTACTCCAAAAGTGTGACAGCTTTTCGATAAGACGTTCGTCGTTAAAAGAAGGCAAATAAACGGTATAATAGTCAAGTTCTTCTATTTCACTATCTCGCACCTGTTTTCGGATCACCGGTGTAAAGATGTTTTCGTCGTACGCCTCAAAATGAAAACCGAAATGCTTCATAGCAGGGGCATAATTTCTCAAAACAAAACGTCCGAAATGATTCTGTACTTCCGGAAAAGGAACATTTTTATTCAGGAGCGATCCCTGATGACTTAAACTGATACACGGGACCTTTTTTTTGCGACAAGCCCACGCCGAAACCGGCTCGAAATCATTGATTACAAAATCGTAATCCTCCACCCTAAGTTGAGCAATTTCGCGTCTCAGGCCTGGAAGACTCGCGTTCATGGTGGTATTCCACATATCGATGCCTCCATTTTTACCAAAAACAAAGCCTAAACCCTTAAACCGATATTTTACAGGAACATCAAGTTCAACATCACATTGTGTTCCGCTGATCAGTATGTCACATTGACAATAATCCTGAAGATGGGGAATTATCTCGCGGGCACGACTAATATGGCCATTGCCTGTTCCCTGAATTGCATATAGTACCTTCATAATAGCGCGTTTTTAATTACTGAACTCTAAAAGCATATTTTTAAATAACACTTTTACTTCGGTATCAACCAATGTTTCAAAATCGGAAGCTACTGCCTCTGGTTGTTCCACAAAATCTCTTCGGTAGTTAAAAATCTTCCAATGCCCGGCGTTATACTCCAGCGAAGTGAGATTTTCGATCCAGTCGCCCGAATTAAGATAGTTTATGCCGCGATCTTCAACTTGAATCGGCCGCATTTCGGGATGATGAATATGCCCACAAACGATTGTATCAATCCCCTTGCGGGCTGCGATAATTGCTGCAGTTTCTTCAAACGCATTGATGAATTTAACCGCGCCCTTCACCGATGCCTTGATCTTTTGAGAAAAAGAGACCGGCTTGAATTTGAATAAGCGACCTATCCAATTAACTTTTGTGTTCAGCCAGATCAGCGAATCGTATCCGACGGCTCCCAATTTTGAAAGCCATTTCGAATATTGCATCACCACATCGAAGATATCGCCATGAAAGAACCATACCATTTTACCGTTGAGTTCAATTTTCAGATCGTTCAGTATACGAAGTCTTCCAATCTTCATTCCACTGAACTTACGGAACATCTCATCATGATTACCAGTGATATAGTATACGGTGGACTTGTCTGAGGCCAGTCCCATGATGTGTTTAATGACTTTTAGGTGAGCTTTAGGGAAAAAGTTTTTCTTAAACTGCCAGATATCAATAATATCGCCGTTTAAAATCAAGGTTTTAGGTTTAATACTTTTCAGATACTTCAATAGTTCGACGGCATGGCATCCCGATGTTCCAAGATGAAGATCAGAAATTACTACCAATTCTACATTCCGCTTATTGTCCATTTGGTCATGCTTTTTGTACACGAACAAGAAACGACAAAGGGATTACGGATTTGTTACAAAACAATTAATAATCAATTACAATTTCACATTTCCGGATCCTTCAACTTCCGTTTCCAGGTTTTAAACTCGATATATAACTTGTCAAATCCTGGCCGAAAACACCTTCCAATGGTCTCTGATTAAATTAACTTAAAGAATGGGTAATTGCATCGGAGATAACCAATGCTACCTAAACGGAAAGCGTACGATCGTTTTTTCTGGGAAAACCTCATACACTTCGGGAAAACCTAATCCTTCTGTTGTTACCATATCATTTAAGTAACATATTTGTAATCGTTTTGTTATCAAATGGCAACAAATTGTTCTTTCCTTGCATCCGTTTGAAAGCGGTTATTCGAATATAAATCAATTTACCGGGTGTATAAATAATTCATGTTCAATATGGAAACTTTTGTAATTCATAAGCAAAGCGAAGCGCATTTTTATGCGGCGTTACGTGCAAATAATGGACGTATTATTCTTAAAGGGAAAGATTGTACGACTCTTTCCGACTGTAAATATTCGATTGATTCGATTCGAAGCAATGCGACTGATTATTCGAAGTACGAATTAATGACTGATAATGATGGTAAATACTATTTCAGGGTCAAGAGTTCGGGCGGAGATGAAATAGCACGCAGTGAAATTTTTGAAGATACGGCTGAACGTTATGCGGGCATCGGATTGGTTAGAAGAACAATACCTTATGCAATTATTGATGATCAGTCATTTGCTGTATAATTTCAGTTAATAAGTTGGAAATATTAATTTAAGTATTTATGGGAATCTTTATTGTAAAAAAAGAAGAAGACGGACATTACTATGTCTCGCTGAAAGTTAAAGGAGGACACATCATGCTAAACAGCATTAAGCATCTGTCAAAATCTTCGTGTAAAAACGGGATCGAAATCATTCGGGCAAATGCCTCCGACAACCTGAAATACGAGTATAAAAAGACATTTGACGGAAAGTTCTATTTCCGGCTTAAATCGGTTCATGGTGAAGTATTGGGAAACAGCCAGATTTACGAAACTGCAGAACACCGGAATGTGGGTATCGAAACAGTGCGTAGAATAGCACCTTTAGCCAGTGTTGTCGATTTAGCTTCCTGAAATTTTTTCTTTAATGTATAAACCGCCAAATTATTAAAGAAGCATATGCAGTTTTAAATTTAATTCAGACCCTTGTTTTTGCTTTCATTCATAGTGTTAAATTTAGTGTTAGAAATCTCAGTTTGGAGAAGTTCGGGACGGTTCATCGTTCCCGGACTTTTTTTATTTTAAGAACTCCCTAAACCACCATCCTGAATCCTTCACCGTTCGTTCCTGTGTTTCAAAATCGTTATACACCAGCCCAAATCGTGGACGAAAACCTTCGGCCCACTCAAAATTGTCAATAAATGTCCAGGCAAAATAGCCTGTTACATTCGCTCCTTCATTTTTAGCTTTTAAAATATTCTGAAGATAACGCTTATAAAAGTTGATCCGCTGCACATCGTGCACCTTTCCGTCGATCAACTGGTCGGGGAAAGCCGCCCCATTTTCGGTTACGATAATTTCTTTGATCGGGTATTTGGCGAACTGCTTGATTATATTGTAGATCCCTTCAGGGTTCACTTCCCATCCCATATCAGTCATTTCCGCCTGACCCGTAGGCTTCACCCGGTTGGCCCAGATGTAAGGAATTAACGAAGGTTTGCTGATAACCCTGAAGTAGTTCTGAATCCCTATAAAATCGAATTCAAATTTGAGCTTTTCGGTATCTCCCGGCAAAATGTATTTTTCGATTTTCTGAAGAAATGGCAATTCCTGATGCGGGTAACCCATTTCCAGTGAAGGTTCAATAAATAACCGGTTCAGCATTACGTCGAGCCGCCTCGAAGCAAGCTGATGGTTTTCTCTGGGTTTGTGTGGCTCGGTATATGAGCACGAAAAGGTCGTTCCTATATGGCTGTTTTTTACATTTTTCCGGATAATTCTTCCGCCCTCCGCCTGGCAGAGACATGCATGGTGAACCGAAGCCAGAAACTTATTCACACCGCTTTGCATCGGTGCGTGCATACCGGAAAGATAACCCAACGTGGTGAAACCGGCAGGTTCGTTGAGTACCATCCAATGGCCGATACGGTCACCAAATCTTTGTGTGCACAATTCAACAAATCCTGAAAACCAATCCACAATATCGCGGTTAGTCCATCCTCCGCGGTCATCCAGTTTCTGAGGTAAATCCCAGTGGTAAAGCATTGCCCATGGTTCGATGCCAAGCTCCAGACAGGTATTGATCATCCGGTTGTAAAAATCAATTCCCTGTTCGTTCACTTTCCCGGTTCCATCGGGCAGTATTCTTGACCACGAAAAAGAGAACCTGAAATTTTCGAAGTTGAGCTCCTTTAACAACTTCAAATCAACCTTATAGCGGTTATAAAAATCAATTGCATGGTTGCCATTGGTTTTATCCTTTACATGCCGTGGTATACTTGTGAACCGGTCCCAAACCGACTCCCCTTTCCCGTCGACATCCCAGGCCCCTTCAATCTGATAAGCAGCAGTCGCAACACCCCAATAAAAATCATCTCCAAAATCCGACTTCGTAAATTCGGGATCGGAAACAATATTCTCAAAAACAGGATTAGCGCGCCACATTGCAGCCAAAGTGGCCATATATTTTAGAAATTCGAGCCGAACCATTATCTTCTTTTTGCCAATAAATTATCCTGCCAAACTTATTATTTAAGTTTAATCAGCCG
>JAAFHB010000223.1 GCA_010906965.1 Mariniphaga sp.
TGTTGTCCTGTCAGGTCTCGAACCTGAACTCTTCTGATCCAGAAACAGACGTGTTGCCAATTACACCACAGGACAGTATTATGGTTGACCCGTCAAGGCTTCCCGTATCGGCTGCGCCTTACGGGATAAACTTCTCGCCTAGCCGGATTATGCTCTCCGACAAGTATAACGGAATATCAACATCTTCAGAACTCTTTAAAAATATGGTTGACCCGTCAAGGCTCGAACTTGAACTCTTCTGGACCAAAACCAGACGTGTTGCCAATTACACCACGGGTCAATCAATAATGTCTTATTATTTAAGACGGCTGCAAAAGTACGAAGTTTTTTTTTCCTACAAACTGATATGAGCATAAAAATGCCCTCAATCGGTTTATTTGTTGATTTTCCTGTAATTACTTGATTGGAAATATCTGGAAATTATTTTCAATTAAATAGAAATCAAGTTTGTATATAAACTTTATGGGTTGTCAGAATTCTTTGGATTTAGAAGGTAGGATTGTAAAATACTTAATACGTTTAACTGAATTTGGTCGGATTGCACTAATTTTCGGGTTCTTTACACATCGGACGGCGGCAAATCGGAAGTCGATTTTAGTCAGATATTAGATTTGCGGTATTCAGTGGGCAGGTCGTTTAATCTTCAGATTTTAGTCTGAACAATAAAAAATGACATAAATTGGCAGAATCAAGGAATCAAAAGTTAATTTAATGCAATGTTCATCATTTAATTAGATGTGGAGACAAAGATTATTAATATCTTCGCAAAAATTTTGTGATTCTGTATAAGTCAAAAACAGGTTTTAAAAAATATAGATCTATCGTATGAAAACAAAAGGGTTTAAGTATTATAATACTGTCGTTGGATGGTTCATATTTCTTGTTGCGGCGGTTGTGTATCTGATGACGATTGAGCCAACTGCCAGTTTTTGGGATTGTGGCGAGTTCATCACTACTGCTTTTACCCTTCAGGTTGGACACCCACCAGGTGCACCTTTTTTCATGATTATGGGACGGATTTTTACGATGTTTGCGGGTAATACGGCTCAAGTTCCTGTTATGGTGAATATTATGTCGGGGCTTGCCAGTGCATTCACCATCATGTTCCTGTTTTGGACCATCACACATATGGCCCGCAAAATCATCGACACTAATACTTTGGAGCTCACTTTACCACAAATGATTGCGGTTTTAGGTGCCGGGGCAGTTGGTGCTTTGGCTTATACCTTTTCAGATACTTTCTGGTTCTCGGCTGTCGAGGGTGAAGTTTATGGTACTTCGTCGTTGTTTACAGCACTTGTCTTTTGGTGTATCCTGAAATGGGAAAACGAAGCTGATGAGAAATTTGCAAACCGATGGATTGTGTTGATCTGCTATTTGATCGGGCTTTCAATCGGTGTTCACCTGTTGAATTTATTAGCAATACCTGCAATCGTACTGGTCTATTATTTCAGGAAGTACGCTACTACACGAAATGGTGTGATCATCGCTTTGGCCATCTCGATGTTATTGGTAGCGATCATCATGTTTGTTCTTATACCGGGGATTGTCATCGTTGCACAATGGTTTGAGTTGCTTTTTGTGAACGGATTAGGTTTGCCATACAACACAGGTGTCATTCTGTATTTTATGCTGCTTGTCTCCGGGATTGTTTGGGGATTAAAATATACAACCAAACACGGTCAGGTTTTGGCAAATACGGCAATATTGAGTTTTATGGTATTGATAATTGGCTACTCTTCATATGCTATGATTGTCATCCGCTCATCGGCTAATCCTCCAATGGATCAGAATAATCCCGATAATGCCTTTTCTTTACTTTCGTACCTGAACCGCGAACAGTATGGCAGCAAACCATTGTTCTACGGACAATATTATAATGCACCATTGAATAATGAAAACCCTTACAAGAAAGGGAGCGCTAATTATATTGAGAGAAACGGAAAATATGAAATTTCTGATTATAAACAGTCACCAAATTACGATGACCGGTTTAATACCATTTTCCCACGAATGTTCAGTCCAAGTCCTGAACATATTAAAGAGTATCAAAGTTGGGCAAATGTAAAGGGCACACCCATACAGGTAACAAACAGGGAAGGCGAGCAGGAGCGGTTGATCAAACCTACTTTTGGCGAAAATCTGTCCTTTTTCTTTTCGTATCAGATTAACTTTATGTACTGGCGGTATTTTATGTGGAATTTTTCCGGACGACAGAATGATATTCAAGGCAATGGAGATATAATTAACGGAAACTGGATTACTGGATTTAACTTCCTCGATTCGATTCGATTGGGTGATCAGGACCATCTTCCTACTGCGTTGGCGAACAACAGAGGTAAGAATAAGTATTTCATGTTACCATTAATACTTGGATTATTGGGTCTGTTTTACCAGTTTAATGCAGGTAAAAAAGGGAAAAAGGATTTCTGGGTGGTGATGACATTGTTTGTTATGACTGGCCTTGCCATATTGGTTTATTTGAATCAGGAACCACTTCAACCACGTGAGCGGGATTATGCATATGCAGGATCTTTCTATGCTTTTGCCATTTGGATTGGGTTTGGCGTGCTTTCTTTATACGAATTATTTAAAAAAGTGTCGCCGGCCAAAATAAGCGCCATAGCGGCAACCACCATATCGCTTATTGCGGTTCCTTGCCTGATGGCAAACCAGAACTGGGATGATCACGATCGATCAAATCGTTACACTGCACGTGATTTCGGAAGCAACTATCTCGAATCCTGCGCACCGAATGCGATTATCTTTACAAATGGTGATAACGATACATTCCCATTGTGGTATGCCCAGATGGTGGAAGGTATCAGAACAGATGTGCGAGTTTGTAATTTAAGTTATTTTCAGACAGACTGGTATGTCGATCAGATGCGACGTAAAGCTTATGAGTCTGATGCATTACCTATCAATTTCGAGCATAACCAATATGTTCAGGGAACCCGTGATGTTATTTATGTGCTCGATCAGATCAAACGTCCTGTAAATCTTAAAGAAGCAATCGATTTTGTACGCTCCGAAGATCCTGGAACTAAACTGCAGCAGGCTGATAATGCATCATTCTTCCCGTCGCGGCAGTTGTTCTATCCTGTCGACAAAGCGGCTGTTCTTGCCAATAATGTAGTCGATCCAAAGAAAGCTGACAGCATCGTTTCTCAAATGGAGATCAATCTCAAAGGGAATTATCTTACAAAAGACGAGTTGATGATTCTGGATATTATTGCCAACAACAACTGGAAGCGCCCGATTTATTTTGCCATTACTGTTGGAAGCGATAAATACCTGAATTTACAGAATTATTTCCAGGCCGAAGGGTTCGCTTATCGGCTGGTTCCTATTAAGACGCCAGCCACAACCGGTCAGATTGGAAGTGTGCGCACCGACGTAATGTACGATAACATCATCAATAAATTCAAATGGGGTAATATGAACGACCCAAAGGTTTACCTTGATGAGAACAACATGCGGATGGCAATGAATGTGAGGAATAGTTTTGTAAGACTGGCTGACGGATTGCTTGAGCAAGGGAAACGCGATTCGGCAATTGCTGTACTTGACCGTTGTAATGAATTAGTTCCTAACTCGAAAGTTGAATACAACTATTTCAACCTTTTGATGGTGGAGTCCTATTACAGGGCCGCAAGCAGCAATGTGAGAAACATGAACAGAGATAGTTTGACAATTGAGGTAAATGTTTACCCTGCTGCAACCAAAAAAGCCGATGACGTGGTGAAGATTATGGCCACTAATTGCGAGGAGAAACTGAAATACTATTTTGCACTCGAACCTAAATTTCGTGCTTTAATACAGGACGATCTTCAACGGGAATTCTATATCATGCGGGAGCTTAGTAACATTGCCGGTCAATACGGTGAAAAAGCCTTGAGCGATGATGTCGCAAAGCGTTTAAATGATATTGTGAAGGTTTACCAGCCAGAATTGGCTTCTCCCGAATTGAAAAAATAAATTATTTGTTGATTCTAAATAGATTATTTACTTTTGGCCTGATTAATGTAGAGTTTGCTTGATAGATAACACTAAGAATGAGATTTAAACTTCAGGTTCACCTGCCTCAATATATTACAAAATGGTTTCCATTAGCTGTATGGAGGATGCCCGACGATTCAAAAACGTTGTACCTTACTTTTGATGATGGTCCTATTCCGGAGGTGACACCTTGGGTTTTGGATTTATTACGCAGAAATAATATCAAAGCAACTTTTTTTGCGGTTGGGGAGAATGTCTTCCAGAATCCTGAAATTTTTGAGCAAATCATTGAAGAGGGCCATGCTGTTGGAAATCACACCTATCATCATCTTCAAGGGCTTAAGTCCGATAATCGTACCTATTACAAAGATATCGTTCATGCCAATAAGCTAATCGGATCAAATCTTTTTCGTCCACCACATGGCTGGTTGAAAAGGGCGCAATACCGTTACCTGTCGGGTAAGTATAAGATTGTTATGTGGGATGTGATTTCGTGCGATTACAACCAGAATATTACAAAAGAAGAGGTCTTACAGAACGTACTCGATTTTGCAAGGGCAGGGAGCATCATTACTTTTCACGATTCTTTAAAAGCTGCCGACCATTTATATTGGGCGCTTCCCCGCGCAATTGCAGCATTAAAGGCTGAAGGATATGAATTCAGTAAAATCGAATTCCCCAAAGTTCGTCGGCTACTCTTTTCCCCCACGTTACAGCGTATCCGTCGCATACGAAACAACATCAGGCAATTAAGCCTTTGGGCATAAACTGATATTTCAGGCAAAAAAAAGATTCTCTCCGCAAACCGGGGAGAATCTTTTTTTTGATCAAAATTTTATAGTTAGAATAATCTAACTATATTTGTGACGGAAATAATCTGTCTTAGGGATGAAATGGTTTTAATTAAAATCGACTATTAAAAGTAAATATATTGGAAGAAATTATAGCAAAGTTATCGGCCTACATGAGTAGGATGGAGGAAGAAGCCAAAGAACAATTTAATTTCAAGGATCTGACACTTACTCAGATGCATTACCTTGAGATGATCAGTGAACTTAAGAATCCGAATCTGACAGAATTGGCGGCGGCTATGAAATTAACGAAGCCTACCATTACTGTATTGGTTGATAAGTTAATTGAGAAGGAATTGGTTTACAAGGTTCAATCAGATGCCGACAGGCGAAGTACACATCTTCACCTGACCGAAAGAGGGAAACTAATCAATCAGATGCATGAATATGCCCATCGTAGAATAGTTGAGCAGATAGAGAAAAGAATCGATACAGAGGAAATAGCGCAGCTGATTCTTTTGCTTGAAAAAATAGTGAAGTAATTATTTTAATAATATAATTAGATAGATCAAACGAATAGATTTGTAACGATGATAAACAATAGTATCAGAACTGAAAAAATTCAGGGATTAACCGAAGAACAGGTAAAGCAAAAAATTGCAACCGAAGGCTTCAATGAATTGCCTTCTTCAAAACCGAAGAGCTTGATCCATATTGCACTTGGCGTATTTCAGGAACCAATGTTTCTTTTACTGGTGGCCTGTGGAGCGCTTTATTTATTTCTTGGCGATGTTCAGGAAGGCATAATGCTGCTGGGGTTTGTTTTCGTGATCATGGGTATTGAGTTTTACCAGGAGAAAAAAACAGAGAAAGCGCTTGATGCATTGAAAGATCTGGCCAGCCCTCGTGCACTTGTTATTCGGAATGGTGTTGAAAAGCGTATTGCAGGCAGAGATGTTGTTACAGGCGATGTCATGATTCTTCAGGAAGGCGACCGTGTGCCTGCCGATGCAATCGTCTTGTATTCTGTTAATCTAAGTGCAGACGAATCGCTTTTAACCGGCGAGCCTGTTCCGGTTCGCAAGTCAGAATGGACTGAGGGGACAATTCAGGCAAGGCCAGGCGGTGATGATTTGCCTTTTGTCTTTTCGGGTTCAATGATTGTCCAGGGGAACGGAATTGCCAAAGTAACTACTACTGCTTTAAATACTGAGATTGGCAAAATTGGGAAAGCCTTAAATGAGTTAAAGGAAGAGCCAACCAAATTGAAAAGGGAAATGGGAGCTCTCGTTAAGAAGCTGGCTATTATTGGCATTGCACTTTGTCTTGTTGTAATTGCTGTTTATACAATTACACGTGGTGATCTATTGCAAGGATTTTTAGCAGGAATTACATTGGCCATGGCGATGCTTCCTGAAGAGTTTCCTGTTGTGCTGACCGTTTTCCTGGCTTTAGGTGCGTGGCGTATCTCTAAAAAAAATGTATTAACGCGAAAACCAGCCGCTGTTGAAACTTTGGGTTCTACTACTGTATTATGTACCGACAAAACAGGTACACTGACTAAGAATAAGATGACAGTTGCCCGCCTTTTCAATGGAAAAGATTTTATGACAGTAACTGCAGACAGTACTTTTCCCGAAGAATTTCATGAAATTATTGAATTTGGGATTTTGTCAAGCCAGGTAAATCCGTTCGATCCAATGGAACAGGCAATTACAGTTGTAGGGGAACAGTTTCTGAAAAATACAGAACATCTTCATGCCGATTGGGAGATGATCAAAGAGTATCCGCTTTCGAAAGAGTTATTGGCGATGTCGCGGGTATTTAATAATATAGAAACAAAAACACGGACCATTGCTGCTAAAGGTGCGCCGGAAGCCATCTTTGACCTTTGCCATCTCACTGAGGAGCAAAAATCTGATTTGGCGAATGCTATTGAAACACTGGCGTCAAATGGTTTAAGAGTCTTAGGAGTTGCGAAGGATGTTGAAAGTATGTCTGAACTGCCCGATATTCAGCACGACTTTAATTTCGAATTTGTAGGACTAATCGGTCTTTCTGATCCGATCCGCGAAAACGTTCCGCAGGCAGTTACCGAATGTTACCAGGCTGGTATCAGGGTGATTATGATTACGGGTGATTATCCCGCAACTGCCATGAATATTGGAAGTGAGATTGGACTCAAGAATTGCAAAGAAGTTATTACCGGCCCGCAATTGGAAGAGCTATCGGAAGCCGAGTTGGCGGAAAAGATTAGGACGGTTAATATTTTTGCCCGCGTTGTTCCCGAGCAGAAACTTAAAATTGTGAATGCCCTCAAACGGAACAATGAAATCGTGGCTATGACGGGCGACGGTGTGAACGATGCGCCTGCCTTAAAAGCTGCAAATATTGGTATTGCGATGGGTGAAAAAGGAACGGATGTGGCGCGCGAAGCCTCTTCACTTGTTTTGATGGATGATAATTTCGCCTCTATTGTTGGGGCAGTTCGTATGGGAAGACGGATTTCAGATAACCTTCAAAAGGCATTGGGATATATTTTTGCGATTCACGTTCCGATTGCCGGTTTATCGCTGATCCCTGTATTTTTTGCCGATATGCCATTGATATTGTGGCCGGTACATATTGTTTTTCTGGAATTGATCATCGACCCAGCATGTTCAATCGTTTTCGAAGCCGAAAAAGAAGAACTCAACGTGATGAGTCGTCCGCCTAAACCTTATGATGAACCTTTTTTTGGAGCAAAGAAAATTCTATTAAGTTGTTCTCAGGGTGTCGGAATTTTGATCATTGTTTTTTGTGTTTACCTGTATGGCTTAAGCAATGGTTATTCCGAACGCGAAGTGCGGGCACTGGCTTTCACAACATTGATTGCGTCTAATATTGCAGTCATTCTATCGAACAGGTCGTGGTCGCGAAACATATTTCAGATCCTGGCAACTCGAA
>JAAFHB010000224.1 GCA_010906965.1 Mariniphaga sp.
ATATACTGCGTGGTCACCTTCCCAGAAAATTTCCTGGTGTAAATCAAAATAAGCATGACTGTCATTCATCTGAACGATAGTGAGCGACGTTCTATTTGACATGATTTATACTCCTTTCATTTCAATATAACTAACCACCAAGCGTAATATCCTGTTTCTGATACCATTGTAGCGCTTGAAAAAAATGCTCTGGCTTGAAATCAGGCCAATATTCTTTCACCACGTAAATGTCAGAATAAACAGATTGTACAGGTAAAAATCCGCTTAACCTCGTCATGCCTCCCCAGCGTATGATCAAATCCATCCTCGATATTTCATGAGATTTTAATTTAGATGTATTAATATTTTGAGTAGGATTGTCAGTTTTCAGATAACTCAAATCCCATTCCCACCCATAATTCACAAGAAAATTGACTTTAATTCCCCCTTTCCCGAAGGTTTTTCGGGTGGTAAATGGAAGTAACTCTTTTGGAAACATCTTTGAATCTGTATTTCCAATCACCAGCAATTCCGCATCTTCCTTGGAGAGTATTTCTGTTGCCTGAATACAGGCATTGGTAAATGCCGTTGTTTGCTCAGTTGGTCTTTTGGTATTATCCGTCGTAAATCCATAAAATGTAAGTTCCTTAATTCCGACCTCCTTAAATAGTTTGAAAAGAGCCAGACCAGGTTCGAGACCCATCGCATATCCCTTTTCCTTTGCGAATCCATTGGATCCTGCCCATCTTCTATTTCCATCAGGAATAATCCCAATATGGTTAGGCAACCTTATTAATGGTTTGGCAACACTATAAAGCACCCTCATCGTATCCTTGATTGGATTATCTGTTGTCAATATTTTCAATTCTCTCATACATTTTTCATATTAAATGAACATTAAAGTTGTCTTAAAAAAGCAACCAGATACTTCTTCTCTTGATCGGCAAGATTAGAAAACTGATTAGTTCATAGTGTTAATCCTTGATAAAAGCGAGCAAATCGGCATTGAGCTTGTCCTTGTGCGTTTCGGCTAATCCGTGCGGTCCACCGGCATAGATTTTCAAAGTTGCATTTTTGATGAGTTTGACGGCTACCTTTGAAGTGGTATCGATAGGTACAATCTGATCATCGTCACCATGAATAATCAGTGTTGGAACATCAATCTTCTTCAAATCTTCTGTGAAATCGGTTTCCGAAAAAGCTTTAATGCAGACATATTCGTTCCAAAGTCCACCCTGCATAGCCTGAAACCAGAAAGCATCGCGCATTCCCTGAGTAGCATTGTTTTCCTTGCGGTTGGCACCGAAAAATTTTTTAGCCAGATCTGTATAGAATTGAGACCTGTCAGCGGCAACTCCGGCGCGTATCTCGTCGAACGCACTCATTGGCACTCCTCCCGGATTTGCTGCCGTTTTGAGCATTACAGGTGTTACCGATCCCATTAGCACCACTTTAGCGATGCGTGATGTGCCGTGACGACCGATGTAACGGGCAACTTCTCCGCCACCAGTGGAATGCCCAATAACTGTTGCTTCTTTAAGATCGAGTAATTCGAACAGTTCCGATAAATCATCGGCATAGGTGTCCATGTCATTACCATTCCAGGGTTGGTCCGAACGACCATGACCACGACGGTCGAGAGCGATACAGCGGTAACCGTGCGAGGCCAGGAAAACCATCTGCGATTCCCATGCATCGGCATTTAGCGGCCATCCATGGCTGAAAACAACGGGTTTGCCTGTTCCCCAATCCTTGAAATAGATCTTTGTTTTGTCTTTTGTTGTGAACGTGCTCATAATTTTTGTTTTTAAAATTTTTGTTTAATTAAATATCTAACCTAAGGCTCTCATCCTTTGGTAAATACATATATTCATCCGAGTTGAATAATCCTTGTGGCTTTCAATAACTTTCCAAAATGCTTTCAAATAATCTAATAGTTTTTTTCATCAAGGTAATACGAAAGTTCCCAAACATTGAAATTGAGAATTGGTTTTAATCCATTACAGTGCATTTATTGATTAAACCCTATAACGCGGATAATCAGTATATCCTTTTTCATCTGCTGTATAAAACAGATCCATTTTGAGATCTTCAGATAACGGCCAATTGTTTTTTAACCTTTCATCAAAGTCTGGGTTATTAATAAATGGCCGCCCGAATGCAATAAGGTCACCAAGACCACTTTGGATATCGGCCTCTGCCCTTTCTTTATTATAACCACCAGAAAGTATAAGCGTATTTTTAAAGTTTTTACGTATAAGTTTCTTAATTTCAAGTGGTACTGCCGGAGCTCCCATAGTTGAATGATCTACCAGATGGATATACGCTATACCAAGGTTGTTAAGTTGAAGCGATAAGTATTTATAGGTTTCTTCTATTTCGGGATAATGAGGCATGTCACTGGCTACTCCGTATGGCGATAAACGAATAGCGGTTTTATCACTTCCAATGGCAGCTGCAACGGCAGTTACAACTTCGTTGACAAAACGACACCGGTTTTCAATGCTGCAACCATAATTATCTTTTCGGATATTGCTTATTGGTGATAGGAACTGTTCCAACAGGTAACCATTGGCCCCATGCAACTCAACACCATCAAAACCTGCATCCAAAGCATTTTTTGCAGCAGCAACGTATTCATTTTTTGTAGATATTAATTCATCGGCTGTCATTTCTTTGGGTATCGGAAAATCCTGTAGTTCCTTGGCGTCAGTCCACATTTGCCCTGTCGCTTTTATTGCAGAAGGTGCAAGAATTTTGGCTCCTTCAGGCATATTGAGGGGATGGCTTATTCTTCCGGTATGCATAAGCTGAACAAATATTTTACCCCCAGCATTATGTACTGCCGAAGTCGTCTTTTTCCAACCTTCCACCTGTTTGTCGTTATAGATTCCAGGTATCCGAGCATATCCAAGTCCATTGGGTGATGGCGCTGTACCTTCCGTAATAATTAACCCAGCGCCCGATCGTTGTTTATAATATTCTGCCATCAGTTCATTGGGTATATTTCCGATTGCTCTGCATCTTGTCATGGGTGACATAACAATACGACTTTTTAATTTAACTGATCCAATTGTGTAAGAAGTGAATAATTTTAAATTTTCCATGTTTTTTGTTTTTTTTTAATACAAAGAGTTTTCGGTTTATTTTCTTCTCTTTTTCATTTTAAGCAATCAACAATAATTATTGTACTATTTTTATTGATGTTGTTTTTTATGGGGGACAAGCGGTTTCCTAAACGCTTGAATCATCCATCAAGTGCTTAGGAAACCGCTTATCCCTATGTAATCCTTCAACTCTGAAAAATATAAATATATCATTAAATACTTTCATTTACTTAGTTGGTAATCTTTAGGAATTTTGAAATATTAAATTTAAGTAATTGTTGCTACTGAATCAGTCATATTTTTTTAGAATATTATTGAGGGAATCCAAATACTCTTTTAAAATTTTAATATTGATTTCCGGATTGCTTTCATCGGGAATTGTAATGGGCATTTCGTCCAATTGCTTCGATAATTCGGGATGTTTTTCCTTTATTTGAGTCGTTATTGCCATTATTTTAGCATTAAGTTCTTTTTCTGTTTGCATGATAGTTTTGAATTAAATTGCTTCTTTTGTTATAGATTTTTCATCAACCCCCAGATTTACGAGTTGCTGGAGCACAGCATCCATCATGGGTGGTGGTCCGCAAACATAAAATTGCTTACTTAAGTCTGCGATGTTTGCTTTCAGGAAATCCTCACTGATCATTCCATGATGATATCCTTCTACCTTCTCGTCTGATAAAATATTAATGAAAGCATCGCCTAACATTTCCTTAAATTCGTTTTCCAGTATAATGTCAGCTTTCGTTTTATTGGCAAATATCAAGACATTGCTGCCGATTTTATTGTTAGTCAGAAGAGATCTGAAAATGGAAATGAAAGGAGTAATTCCGGCACCACCTGCTATGAACACACCTTCTTCCTTATACAAAATGGCACCAAAGACTTCATGAAGAATCAGCTCATCCTCTTTCTTGAGTGTAAGCAGTTCATTGGTGACTCCCTTATGTTCAGGATACGTTTTTATATTAAACTCCAGATAATCATTTTCGGGCAAACTGGTAAAAGTAAATGGTCTTTTTTCTTTCAACCATTCCTTTTTATTGATAGCGATTTCAGTTGCCTGTCCTGAAGTGAATTTGAAACCCACAGGTTTTTCGGTTACTATTTTTATAACATCGTGTGTAACCTTGTCAATTAATATAATTTTTACTGTATACTTTTCCATGTATTAAATATTTTTAAAATTATAAATCACTATAATATAATACGGAATTTGATTTAGCTATATTTTTTAAGAATATCATTGAGCGATTTCAACTGCTTTTTTAAATTTTTCATATTTGTCACATGATTATTCTCATCGTAAATTGGGACTGGAATTTCATCTAAAAACAGTCTAAGTTCAGGGCGATCTTCCCTGATTTGCATCGTGATAGCCAAAATTTTTTCTTTAAGGTCTTGTTCTGCTTGCATTGTACTGATATTTAGAATTTTGATCGTTAGTTTTGGTTTCTATTCATTTTCAGAATTTAATATCTTGTTTTCCTCTCTTATACGAACATTCAACATTATTGCATTAAGAACAGAGAAAACTGTGGCAGTAACATATAAATTAAAGATAAGTGGGATAACTGCAATTTCGCATATTACAATAAAATAATTGGGATGTTTAACGTATTTATAAAGCCCTTTGCGCATCAACCTATGACCCGAAATATGGAATATCTTTGTATTCCAATATTTACCCAACGAGCTTATTACCATTACTTTCGCCCCTATCAACATCAAATAAACAAACAGAAATAAATAATTGATTGTTTGAGTTGGCTTTAAATAATACTCAATGATTAGTGAAAGCATAAAACCCACATGCAAAAATACAATGAAAGGATAATGGTTTTGGCCATACTCCACCGCACCGTTTGCCCGCAGCCATTTTTCGTTTTGTCTGGATACAACTAACTCGGTTATTCTTATTCCGATAAGGAAAGCTATAAAAAGAATAAAAGCCATATATTCTTATTTTTTTTGCATATCCAACAACACTATTTCACTCGAAAATCCAGGTCCCATAGCCACCATTAATCCGTATCCTGTTTCGAAATTATTATTGTTTAAAAAATTCTCCAACACATACAATACAGTGGTGCTAGACATATTTCCGTAATCGTTCATTGTTTCGCGGGTTATTTTCAGAAAATCTCCTTCAACTTTCAATGCATCTGTGTATGCTGTTAAGACTTTTTTACCACCCGGATGAAAAATAAAATTTTTAATGTCGCTCAATACAAGATTATTTTTTGTCAGGAAATCAACTACATCTGCTTTAATATTCTTATCGATAAGTGCAGGAATACTCTCCGAAAAAAGCACTTTGAAACCTACATCAAGAAATTCCCAACCCATCACATCGAGCGAATCGAAATATAATTTGCTGCCGGAAGCGATAATATTAATCGTTGATTCGGCTTTATATGCATCACCTTTAATAATGCAGGCGGCAATACCATCCGAAAATAAACTGGATGCTACGAAATTACTTTTGCTAAAATCACGCCTCAAAAAAGTCAATGAACACAATTCCACAGAAACCAACAAAACGATGGCTTTCGGGTTCGACAGTGCAATAGCATTTGCTTTCGCCATGCCTGAGACACCACCCGCACAGCCCAATCCAAAGATGGACATGCGGTTCGTGTGTGGATTCATTTTCATCTTATTAATAATTAATGCATCTAAGCTGGGCGTTGCAAGCCCGGTGGATGAAACAAAAATTAAATCCGTAACATCCAACTTATTGATGTTTGCTTTTATCAAGCATTCCTCAATGGCATGAATAGAATAATCAAGTGCAAAATGAATAAACTCTTTATTATTATCCTCAAAATTATTGTCTGAGTCATATGATCGAAGCGGTTTACATAAATTCCGGGAAATTATTTCCGTGTTATCGAAAATGCTTAATATTCTGTCTATTTGCGGAAAATTTTCTACAAATAATTCTCTAGCAAATGCTTTTACTTTCCCCTGACTTACTTTATGCGGAAGATCTATTTTTGTAACTGCTGAAATTGAACTCATAATCTAGATATTTAGTGTTAGGATTTAATAAATGACAACAAATCGGCATTCAGCTGATCCTTATGCGTTTCAGCCAAACCGTGCGAACCGCCTGGATAGATGTTGAGTGTCGCATTTTTGATAAGTTTCAAAGCAGCCTTCGAAGTAGTTTCAATCGGTACAATCTGGTCATCATCGCCATGAATTATAAGTGTTGGAACGTCAAATTTTTTCAAGTCTTCGCTAAAATCAGTTTCAGAAAATGCTTTGATACATTCGTACTGGTTTCTCAATCCGCCCATTATTCCCTGATGCCAGAAAGTATCTCGCATTCCCTGCGTAACTTTGTGATCTTTACGATTGGCTCCAAAGAATTTCAAGGATAAATCTATATAAAATTGGGATCGATCAGCGGCAACTCCTGCCCGTGTTTTGTCAAATACTTCAATTGGTGTTCCTTCAGGATTAGCTTCTGTTTTCAATCTCAACGGAGTAACAGCACTCAACAGTACGATTCGGGCAATGCGTGAAGTCCCGTGACGACCTACAAACCTTGCAACTTCACCACCACCGGCGGAATGCCCGACGAGAGTTATGTCATTCAAATCCAGCTTTTCAACTAATTCCGATAAATCATCGGCGTAGGTATCCATATTATTGCCGTCCCATGTCTGGTCGGAACGTCCGTGTCCGCGCCTGTCGTGCGCTATACATCTATATCCGTGCGAAGCCAGGAAAAGCATTTGTGCATCCCATGCATCAGCACAAAGCGGCCAACCGTGACAAAAAACGACCGGTTTGCCTGTACCCCATTCTTTATAAAAAATTTGGGTACCATCTTTAGTTATTAATGAGGTCATAATATTTGTTTTTAAAATTTAAATTTTTGACCACCAAACCCCCAAATGGGGGCTTAAAACTGCCTGCGGTAGGCAGGGACTCATTTTGTAAAAATTGTAATTGCGTAAATCGCCATCTAATTTCATTCTTAAACCCTCTTCCTCCCTCTCCATTTTTGGAGAGGTTTGGGGTGAGGATGGGGTTTGGGTCTATACAGATTTTTTTTGTAAAAAAAATTTATTTAAACCTTTTGCCGAATTTCATTGTTTGAAGAATTCACGAACATACGCTACAAGTTGTTTGAATTTGAATTTTTATTGTGATAAAATTACCATTATGTAAAGATGAGTTTCTTTAAACTGAAAAACGTTACACAACTAAAGAAAAAAATTACATTAATTACATGTTCAATCATTTGTTTAATTGATTTTCACTGTCCTTTTTTTCAATAAAACACCTAATCTCACCTGCAAATTATAACAATCTGTCACTAAAAAGGTTTCTTTTTTAATCCATTTTTAATGAAGAAGGATTCTCAGTTTCTTGACCATTTTGGAGAAAGATTTTGAAAGATTACTCATTGCGTACATATAATATTGTTAAAATATAACTATTGGGTGCAAAAGCCAATAGTTTTTTTTGCGCTTCAAAATTGAGATAGCTTTTGTTTAGTTCCTTAAGTTTGATTCTTATACCGATTGCACAAACAATATAGTCCAATTTCGACCCTGCCTGCCGCAGGCAAGTTCGTCTTATGGAACATCCCGTGTAACGGGATTGT
>JAAFHB010000225.1 GCA_010906965.1 Mariniphaga sp.
ACTTTTGATAGATCAAATCTGTTAATGTAGTTAAATGCACTCTTAACTCATTAATTAAATCATCATGTTTTTTGGTCCATGATATATTTGGGAGAGCAGGATCATCAAAATAATTATCCCCTTGTTCATACATCAGTCCGTGAAGATATCTCGACATCAAAAAAGTTCCTCTTTTAATTACTTCTTTCGGCATTGGCATCGCTATTCCTAAATCATTTACAATTCGAAGGCCAACAAAAGTACCTGATTCCCTATTATCTCCATGAAGATTTGGCATATTTGTTACAGTATATTGATCAGCGAAGTATTGCCAATGACTAAACCGCTCCTGATACCGGTTTGATCCATTATTTTCAAATTCGAAGTAGTCCTCCTCTCTATTGAGGTCATTTCTTTTAACGCTTATTAATTTCCTGCCCGCGTTTGGATTCAGAACGAAAACAAAAGGGGTATCCCGCTTGATGGATAAGTGTTTATACCAACTATGATCCATTGAAACCATTTCCATGAAGTTATCAATTTGATAGGGTTCCGGTTTTGGGAGGGTCCTTACGATCTCTTTGTAATTTAAGTAGTCCATCATTTTAAATTTAGCTTTATGTGATATAATTATTGCGTTCGATATTGTATTTGCCACGATAAGACCCGGAACAATACCTGGTACTGTAAATGTATCTCTTTCAATTTTTATTCCGTTGTAATCGCTAAGTAACTTTTTGCTTTAGTGTTATTTGGGTCAAGATTAAGCACCGCTTTGGAGTAGAGGATGACCTCATTATTGAAGTTGTTCGCTGAAAACAACTCAATTGCCTGAAAATACTGTGAAATAGCCTTCTCCTTTTTTTTCTGCATCTCGTAAATACTTGCCAGATTGAGATTTGCTCTTGCATAGGTTGGCCGAATCTCCAGAACTTTCAGATAATATTTCTCAGCCTGGTCATATTCTTTTGAAACATAGGAATTATTGCCAAGCATCATAAATGCAAAATAATTTGAAGGATCTTTTGCGATGATCATTTCGGCATAGCTATTTCCTTTCGTAATATTCCCAGTCTGGGCATATGATTCCGATAAGATGAGAAGCGCGTTTAAATCTTTCTCCGCATGTTTCAACAACACCGGTTCCAGTTTAATAATCTCACTCCATTGTTGCGACGCATAAAGTTTTTCTATTTGCACCATTTGACTTTCGTGCTGCATATTAATTTGTGCTGCAACGTTTTTAACGTTTTGAAATGATAGTAACAACAGAACTATAATTGTCACAAAGTTAGATTTAAAGCTTTTCATTTTAATTTCATTTGGCCAATAAGAAAATTTTATTTAAATGAACAAGATGTTTTTATCTCTGTCTAAACAGAATATCTACCGCATCGATAACTCTTCTGAATTAGCCCAAATTTCCCATCTAACTTTATGATTGCTACACCATCATAGAAATTATTTGCTTCATCAAATTTATAGGGAATGACTTTCCATCCTTTTTTATCGATATATCCGAATTTCATTTGTGATTGCTTCGGAAAATATTTATTTAAGTCAATTAATAGAAATTCAGATATATAATCACCTATAACTGCGAAACCTTCCTTAAATGAATCAAGATAAATATTTGCCAGCGGTATAACTTCATTACCTAGTTTGTCAACAAATCCGCTTTTATCGTTTAATGTCACTTTTGCTAATCCATCACTGAAAACATTTACTTTATCGTATTTTATCGGCACAACTTCTATCCCATGCGGATTGATGTAACCCCATTTTCCATTTAATTCTACTTGAGCCAATTCTCCCCTAAAGGATTTTACATTGCTATATTTAAATGGAATTACTTGCTTACCTTCCGAATTGATATATCCCCACATGCCATCTATTGATGCACCTGCTAAGCCTTCGCTAAAACTTTGAACTTCGTTGTATTTTCGCTGTATCACATCCTTACCTTGTGGATTTATAAAGCCCCACTTGCCATCTATTGATACTGCTGCCAAGCCTTCATGAAAAGATCGACCCCTGCCACTTTCATATCTAGGTGAAATCACCTCTCTGCCTTGTGCATCCATAAATCCCCATTTATTGTTAAGACTAACTCCAATCAGATGTTCGCTGAAAGCACTATGCGAATCATATTTTGAGTGTATGACTTCATGACCATCTCTATCAATATAAATTGTCTTATTATTTAATTTGACTGGTGCAAGGCCACTTCTGAAAGGATAAGCAATATCAAATTTAATAGGAATCAACTCTTTACCATTTTTGTTAATGTAACCATATTTGTTGTTTAGTTTTACCACAGCAAGACCTTCGCTAAATGGCTTAAAACTCTCATATTTTGTTTGTACTATTTCTCTCCCATTGATATCGATAAAACCACACTTATGAAATAATATAACCGGTGCCAATCCTTCACAAAATGGCATAACATTATCATACTTTAAGGGTATTATGTCTTCATTTTTCGATTTGATAGATCTGTCTTTGGTTTTGATTGTGTTTAGTTTAAATATTTCATAATTTTTTGTTTCAATGCTGCTTATACTATAAAAAGTCTTTTTGACGTCCTCATTAGCAAGTTCATTATTAAACAGTACATCCAAATTAATGACATTACGCCAGTATGAAATAATTTGATTAACTGCATTCTCATTTAAAATGCCATCATCCAATAAGTGAGATTTTATTGCATTTATTCCAAGTTCCAGATTTGCATTCCTTTCTAATGCTGCCATTTGTTGTGGCACTTTTTCTTTTATCGAAAGCAGTAACAGCTTTTTGTTTTTTTTATCATCTGCAAAAAGATCGGAAATCATGGCAGATAGTCGTTGCTCTTTTTGGAGTATTTCGATACCGTAATCGTCAATGAGCTTTTTAAGTGTTTCGGTTACTTTCTTCATTTCAGCTGCCCAATTGTTTAATTACAATAATCCCCGCAATCGAAATATCATCCTGGCTACCTTTGGCTGAAAGGTTTGGCAAATAGGCTTGTAATTCTTCGACTCCTTTTTGTATCCCATTTTCGGCAAACAATTTCATTACGGTTTGATAAAAACCATGCAGTGCTTCATCAGTCCCAAAAGTGTCATCTACGCCATCCGAACCAATAAAAATAGCCTTCGGCAGGTTCTCCTTTTCGAAACAAAACCGGAAACGTGATAAAGCATGATCGTCACAAAGGGAAGTAGTTACATTTAGAAAACACTTTTCGTCCCAGGGTATAGGTTGTGAATATTCACCGTTATCACGTACTACTACACACTTTCCGTCACCTATATGCAAACCAAACCAGAAATTTTTGGCTCTTACGGTTGCAATTAAAGTCGATCCGTAAGCCGTTACCCACCCATCATTTTGCTGCATTGCCGCTAACTCTTTGGGGGATAAAATGGCAAGTTCTTGTTCGGTAAAAGGTTCAAGTGCATAATCGGTCGCAAGACATTCGCGCCAACGGAAGATAATATTTGCAGCCAATTGGTTCATAAATGTTTCGGGGTTGGCAAACAGTGTGTCTAATACTTTTCCGCCGTGCTGATTCTTCGCAAAACGGCTTTTCATAAACTGTAGTATTGCTGCCTCGGTTTGTTCTGCAGCCAGTCGTGAACCACGATCACTGCGGAAGTATTTATTCCCGCCGTGACCATCGCAAACAATTGCGATTGCATATTCTCTCCCATCCGAACTCAATGAAAAATCTTGGCATGGCTTTTCTTCTTTGATATGCGAAGCCCCAATCTCACTTAAATGAAACGCATCAAATTTTGACATACAATCGTATTAGCACTGATTACCAACCTGATTGAACATCAGTCAAGTCAGTATTGTCTTTTTGAAATGTTGTGATTTGATCTGCAAAATCGTCGGCTTTTTGATTAGTATCATCAGTAGCACCAACTCCAACGCCGGAGCTTTTACTCCCGATTTTTGAAGCGGTAACACTGGCAAAACGAATCATTTTGCGTAATGCTTCAGGTGAACGAACAGTCAATACACATTCTTCATTGCCCGCAAATTCTTTCAGAATTTCTTTGTTGGCATCTACTCCGATGGCCACTGCTACTTTAATAGCTACTTTAAACCAGTTGTTTTTGCGTAATTCTTCCAATCCCTTTTTGTATTCATCAGTCGGCTCGCCGTCGGACATCATAAAAATGGCTGGTGCGTATGAACCTATGGCATCTGACATAAACTGAGAACGAGACAATTTTTCGTTCAGCATATTAAAAGCAACGCCCATATCGGTCAATCCTCCTGCTTCAAGGTTGTTCCATACAAATTGCTCCGACTCAATAGGGCGTTCGTAAAGCCAATGGGCACCTGATGAAAAATCGAGCACTGCGATTTTAATTAATGCATCGGCATTTTCAGCCGAAATTTCTTTGATCTCAGGAATTACTTCGCGGATTGCTTCATTTACAGCTCCGATCTTGTCACCTCCCATACTTCCGGAGGTATCGATTAAAAAAAATAGCACCATTGTCCGGCGTGGAATTGATACTGCATCTAATAGGCTCATAAGTTTTATTTATAGAATGAATAAATTGATAATTTACATTAAATACGTGGTGATTATCCTACAATCCCACCTTTTAACCCTCCAGCAAATGCAATCTTTACATCTTTGTATATATGCATTACCTCATTTCTTTTTACATTCATTGAAGTGCCGTCAGGCATAGTTGTAAGCCAAACATCGGCGCTCAAATTTTTCAAACCCCACAAGGCCGGCTTATTCTTGTTCTGAATCACTTCGCCGGTAACAGTAGTAAAATCTTCGCTACCTGTTTTGGTATGGCAGTTATATGTCTTTTGTCCGGGAAACATTACCATCCGGTTGCGCCCAACATTTAAGTACAACGGTTTGCCTAAGTTCTTTCCACAATTGATACAAATTGATTCAGGTGCATCAACATTGATAAATGTTTCACCGCCACAACTGCATTTTACGGTTTGGTCGCGCAGACGTACGAATAGTTTTCGCCATTCATTTTCCGGATTACGTTTGTTCGGTTCGTGAATTCCATCGTTACCAAAAGCGTGAATAAAAGCATCTTTGATAAATTGTGGGAAAATTGGCCAGCGTTTTATAGCATTGGCATGAATTCCCATCACAGGGCGGTTGGCATCTTCTTTCGGGTCGAATATGAAAATTGGAGATTCGCCATAGAACCGGCGCTCCATTTGATCGGTCATGCAGGGTACTCCGGCAATCAACTTTCCTTCCAATGGGTGATTGTTGAAAAGCAACATAAAGAGCATAACCGCCAACGAAAACCTGTCGGAATCATTATTTGGCAAATTCTTCCTTAAAACTATTTCTGGAGCCATATATCGACACTTACCCGCGATACCCAGGTTTGTTCCGTAAGGAGCCACGTTGTCATTATCGCAAATCAATACTTCTCCGGTTTGGGGATGAATAAAGAAGTTTCCATCATTTAAATCCTGGTAACTATAGCCTTTCCGGTGCAATTCCCTGAATGCATTGCTGATTTGAAGGGCAGCATTAATCATAGCCGAAAACGAAGCAAAGCGGACTTTAGCCAAAAGAAAATGGTAGAAATCTTTATATTCCGGAGGGCGCAATGCCATAAGATAACCGAAACGCTTTTCTTTCCATACGGTAAGGAACTGCGGCCAGAGGAATGAATTTGCTGGTGCACCATTTCTGATGTTATTGTCCAGGTTGTCGTAAAAATCCTGTTTGTAGGGTTGAGTGTACCATTTCAAGGCGTACTCTTTGCCATTCAGATCCACCAAATAGACAATACCTTGTCCGCCTTCGCCCAGCTTTTTTTTGATGGTTACGCTGCCACCAACCTTTAATTCTATTTTTTCAGAGGGTTTGAATTCTTTCATGTTTTGTATTTATCTTTGATAATCTTTTATCCAGTTGCCATGTTTGTCAATATAACCATCTTTCCCATTTAATGTGACAAGAGCGGAACTCCTGTAAAAAGTTCCACCAGAATCATAGATAAAAGGTACAATAACTTGTCCAATTTCATTAATAAAGCCCCATTTCCCATTTAATTTTACAGAAACCAGTCCTTCTTCAAATCTATATGTTGATGAATCATACTTTAATGGAATAATTTCATCACCATTTTTATTTATAAAACCATATTTCCCATTTAATTCAACTCGAACCAAGTCTATATCTAAAAAACTTTCAGCGTTATCATATTTAAGAAGAGTAACTTCACGACCAGTTCTATCAATGAAACCAAATTTCTTATTCAAAGTCACCTTCGCCAAACCATTTCTAAATTCATCAATATAATCATATTTCAGGGGAATAATTTCTCCGCCTTTAACATCAATGTATCCTGTTTTGCCGTTTAATTCTACTTCAGCAATTCCTCTATAGAAATGTCGTCCCTTGTCATATTTCAAAGAGATAATTTCACTGAAAGTTTTATCAATATAACCACACTTTCCATTCGATTTTACTAAGGATAAACCATCGAAAAATTCTAAGCTTGTGTAATCATATTTAATCGGAGTAATTTCCTTGCCGGCATGAGTGATGTAGCCCCATTTACCATTTAACTTAATATGAGCTTTGCCATCGTTAAAACTACTCGCTTGATCATACTTTAAAGGGATTACTACTTGATTCGATTTATTTAAATATCCATATTTACCATATAGGTCTACATAAGCCAATTTTTCGCTAAAATCCCCTAAGGAATTATAGATTATTGGAACTACTTGATCCATATTTTTATCAATATACCCCCATTTCCCATTTAATTTCACACGAGCTATGCCATCGCTAAAACTATTCGCTTCTTCATACTTTAGGCTGAGTTCTTTCCCTGATAGATCGACATAACCATACTTTCCGCTTAAATTAACACATGCCAATCCTTCACAAAATTTCCATACTTCATCATACTTTGGCGAAACAATTTCTCTACCGGTCTTGTCAATAAATCCATATTTATATTTATTTCCTTTCATAATCCTAAAAATATCCTATAAAATATCCCACTGGTGCCATATCGTTTTTAAAATCACCGATATATTCATACTTTAAAGATGAAATAATTATTTCATCCTTTTTGTCAATAAACATACTTTCCCCATTTAATCTTACATGGGCTAAGCCTTCACTAAAACTACCAGCATCATCGTATTTCAATGGTATAATTTCAATCCCTTTTAAGTCAATGAAACCACATTTACCGTTTAATTTTACACTGGCTAAGCCATTACAAAAACTACTAACATTATCATACTTTAATGGAATAATTTCATTGCCATTTGAATTAATGAACCCATATTTTCCATTAAATTTAACACAACACAATCCCTCGTGAAAAGATAGATTATAATCATACTTTATAGGAGTGATTTCATTCCCGTTCTCATTTATAAAACCATATTTACCACTTATTTCTACACGAGCTAATCCTTTAGTAAAATTTGTAGCGTCATCATATTTATATTGAGTTATCATTCTTCCTTTTGAATTTTGAAAACCACAATATCCTCGTTCCCAAACTATTTCAAAAGTTTCCTCTAATTCTTTGCGACCTAATGCCAATTGCCAATAACCAATAATTTGCTTAGCTGCATCTTCATGCAAAAATGATTCTTCTATTAACCTAAATGGCTCTATTCAATGATATGGTTGAAAGTTTAAAGATAGGCATTGCCACCAACTACTTTTTTGTTATTCAAGTTGGATGACCAGCTACGTTTTG
>JAAFHB010000226.1 GCA_010906965.1 Mariniphaga sp.
CAATCGCTTTTGCCCTTCCGGAACGGTAAATTTCCTCGATTACTTTCCAGGTAGCGTTGTATTTTCCGATTACTGGCCAGTGAATCAGGTAAAGATCGACATAATCGGTCTGAAGTAATTCGAGGCTCTTTTCAAAACCTTCCATTACTGTCCCATTCCGCTGATTTTCATTCCATGATTTTGTGGTAATAAAGAGCTCGTTGCGTGGTATTCCGCTTGCTTTCAAGGCATTCCCAACACCTTGCTCGTTTTCGTAAATGGCGGCTGTGTCGATATGTCGGTAACCGGCTTCAAGCGCCCACTTCACTGAATTTTCAACTTCAGATCCTTCCTTCGTTTTGAAAACGCCCAATCCAAAGTAGGGCATTTCGACGCCGTTCATTAATTTGACTGTTCCTTTTAAATCGGTTATATTCATGGAAATAAGAATTTTTTTAGACCAAAATAGATCCTTTATCTTAGTAAGAACAAATTTTTATCAAATATAGTTCCAGAAAATTTGATTCATAGTCTGGAAATCATGAAATTTGAAAAAAATAGTAAACTTATGAAGAGCGATATTATAACTTTGAAAGATATTCAGTTTTTAGTCGATCAGTTTTATGCGGCGGTTCAGCTTGATCCGTTCCTTGGCCCGATTTTTAATGCACGACTTGCCGGACGATGGGAGATGCACCACCGAAAACTGTACCGCTTCTGGCACACTGTTTTACTTCGCCGTCCCGACTATTTTGGTGACCCTGTACCCATGCACTTTGATATGAATATTGATAAGCGTCATTTCGACGGGTGGCTGAAAATCTGGATAGAAACCATTGATAGCAATTTCGAAGGTAATATTGCCGAACGTGCAAAATTCAGGGGAAAGACAATGGGAAAAGCATTTCTGGCACAAATCAAAAAAGCTGATGCAAACAAACAGCTACCATTGTAGCAGCATTAGCCCTTTAATGTGGTTGAAAATCTTTCAAGTAGTCTTAGTATAAATTTTAAATCGTTAGTATTGAGATACATAGAAAAATATTTAATTTTTTATTTAGAATGATTAAAAGATATTTGGAAATTTGAATTTTGCTCACTATGTTTGTCCCGAAATAAAATTCATTTTTAGCTGAGAATTCAGAATGAAAAGAGAAAACTTAAATAGTGTATCAGTCGCACAGGGAGAACAGCCATGTTTTTCCAGTTTTCTTTGTTCTGTAGTTTATATGCTCTCCACTTCTATGTTCATGCGATAGCCTTCTTACGGGCTAAACCTGTTTGAAGGCTTCAACAAATTGCCCCTAAAGGGCCATCCCTCTTTTTAATTTACAATTTCTACTTAATTATTACACCATTATGTCAAAAACTGTCGTTAAATTCGGCGGATCCAACCTTAAATGTAAGGAGGACATCGGACGCGTTATTCAGGTTGTGAAGAATTACCAGCAACCGGTTGTAATTGTCGTTTCTGCTTTTTTCGGGGTGACGAATTATTTGATTGAATCGCTTGAAAAAGCACGTCACGATGAGCAGGTTGCCACGAAAACCAAGGAATTTCTTTTTAACCTGAAGAGGGAAACACTCGAATTGCATATTGAGGATAGTGGTCTGGTAACAAGTATTTTGTCTGAAATCGGGGAGCTGCTTGATGAGCTTGGGAAACTGCTTCAAGGGATTGCCCTTACAGGTGATGCTTCTAAAGCACTCGAAGATCATGTGCTTGCTTACGGAGAAAGGATTTCAGCTGTTTTTCTGACTGGAATTTTAAATAACCACGGAATTGAATCGAAGGTTGCATTCCCCGAATCAATCGGATTGATTACTGACGGTGAGTTTGGGAATGCTTCAGTCGATTTTGTAAAATCAACCAATATAGTACGCGAATCATTGTCCGGTGATTTTGTATATGTTATACCTGGATTTTATGGTCTTTCCGCAGACGGTAAAACAACTTTACTTGGTCGCGGTGGAAGTGATTACTCAGCAGCCGCTATTGCTCGTTGCATCGGAGCTTCTTCATTGGACATCTGGAAAGATGTAGATGGGTTTTTAAGTGGTGATCCAAAAATCGTAGACAAGCCGATTCAAATACAGAAACTTACGTACGACGAGGCGGCAGAACTGGCTTATTTTGGCGCTAAGATTCTCCATCCGCGTACTGTTGAACCGCTAAGTGATCCGCATATTCCAATACGCATTTTTAATATTTATGGAGTTTTGAATGTTCAGGAACCACTTTCAGTAGTGAGCGCTGAGAAAATTGTCTCCAAGGGGATCATCAAGAGTGTAACCTACAGCGATGATTTTGGCATCCTTAAAATAAAAGGCTCTGGTGTAGGTGGAAAACCTGGTATTCTAGCAAAAGTTACAACGGCACTTTTAAAGGCAAATATCAATATTAGCTCAGTGCTTACCGCTCAGACATCAATCAATATTTTAATATTTAAAAAGGATTTAAGTACCGCTTATGCAGTGGTGAGTGTCATTGATCCACCTATTGCTGGCCGACTTCAAATTGTTGAAGATATTACAGTTATTGCCGCTGTTGGTAATGGAATAGCCGAAAATTTTGGTGTTGCTGCCCGAATATTTACCGCTTTAGCTAAAAACGAGATCAATGTTATGATGAGTTGCTCAGGAGCTTCGTTAATTGTCAGCTATTTTTTAGTTGGGATAAACGACCGTACACGGGCTGTGAAAGCGATTCACCATGAGTTTTTTGAAACAATTCCTGCGCATACAGAGTTATAACAATCAACAAAAGAATAATAAATAAATAAATTATAAATTCAATTAAAACAATTAGTTATGAGTACAAATACCCCAAAATTCGAAACGTTACAAGTCCATGCGGGACACACGCCTGATAGCGATACATTATCACGGGCAGTACCAATTTATCAGACAACTTCCTATGTATTTAAAAATTCCGAACATGCTGCCAATCTATTTGGATTGAAGGAGTTTGGAAATATTTACACCCGGTTGATGAATCCGACTACAGACGTATTCGAGAAAAGAATTGCTGCACTTGAGGGTGGAGTTGCTGCGCTTGCAGTTTCGTCGGGACATGCAGCACAGTTTATTGCAATTACAAATATTGCCGGAAGCGGTGATAACTTTGTAACATCTCCCTTTCTTTATGGAGGATCATATAACCAGTTTAAAGTTACGTTTAAAAACCTGGGTATTGAAGCCCGTTTTTCGGAAGATTTGAATCCTGACAATTTCGAGAAACTGATTGATGGTAAAACGAAAGCGATTTATTTCGAAACAATAGGTAATCCAAGTTATTCCATTCCCGATTTTGAAAAATTGGCTGCTCTTGCCAAAAAATATGATCTGCCGGTTATTGTTGACAATACCTTTGGTTGTGGTGGTGCACTTTTCCGTCCGCTCGAACATGGCGCTAATATTGTGGTGGAATCGGCCACCAAATGGATTGGAGGACATGGTTCATCTATCGGAGGCGTGATTGTTGATGGCGGCAATTTCAATTGGGGCAACGGAAAATACCCTGCTTTCACAGAGCCATCCGAAGGATATCATGGTTTGAAATTCTGGGATGTATTCGGAACTGATGGTCCGTTTGGAAATATTGCTTTCATTATTAGGGCACGAGTGGAGGGATTACGCGATTACGGACCGGCCATCAGCCCATTTAATTCCTTTTTATTAATTCAGGGACTCGAAACACTTTCATTGCGTGTTGAGCGTCATGTTCAGAATACGCTGGCACTGGCAAAATGGCTTTCAAAACATCCCAAAGTTGAATCGGTAAATTATCCAGGTTTGGAAGGTAACGAGAATCATGCATTGGCATCTAAATATTTACCCAAAGGGGCAGGAGCTGTTCTCTCATTTAATGTGAAAGGTGGTAAAGAAAAAGCCACTAAAACTGTTGAAAACCTTCTTTTGGTGAGTCATCTGGCGAATGTTGGTGATGTAAGAACACTCATTATCCAACCATCGGCAACAACCCATTCGCAGTTGAGCGATATTGAGCAAATCAGTGCAGGAGTAGAGCCTGCCGGATTGCGTGTTTCTGTTGGTATCGAACATATCGATGATATCATTGCTGACTTCGAACAGGCATTTGCAAAAATCTAATAATCAAACAATGAGCAATTTAATAAATTTTTCGACAAAAGGTGACAGCCATAGCGCGACCAAGTTTGTATCGAATTCCCGAACATTTAATTTTATAGTCGACGAACCACCTGCAATGGGTGGAACAGATCACGGTGCAAATCCTGTAGAGTATATTCTGGCTGGTTTGGCCGGATGCTTAAATGTAGTGGCACATATGGTTGCAAAGGAACAAAATATCAATCTTAAGTCGCTTAAAATAAGCGTTGAAGGTGATATTGATCCTGCACGGCTTTTGGGATTCTCAAATGATGAGCGTGCCGGTTTTCAGAGCCTTCGGATTAACCTGATTCCGGAAACAGATGCAACACCCGAAGCCCTTTCGAAATGGCTTGAAACAGTAGAGGGCAGATGTCCGGTAAGAGATAACCTGGCAAATATAACCCCAATTGAAATTGGCAT
Source organism: Mariniphaga sp. (assembly GCA_010906965.1). Classification (GTDB taxonomy): domain Bacteria; phylum Bacteroidota; class Bacteroidia; order Bacteroidales; family Prolixibacteraceae; genus JAAFHB01. Next base: position 4,534 of record JAAFHB010000226.1, read on the forward strand.
CAAAGAATATGAGGCCGCATAAGCGAAATAATTTTTAATTTTGTATTGAATAAAGATAAGACGCTCAAAAAAGCGCTTATCTTTATTTTCGTTAAAAAACTTTATCATGCCTTTAAATTTACCCGACGGACTTCCGGCTATTGATCTTCTCAGAGAGGAGAATATTTTTGTAATGAACGAAACCCGTGCAGCACATCAGGATATTCGTCCGCTGAAAATCATCATTCTTAACCTGATGCCGTTGAAGATTGCTACTGAGACCGATCTTCTGCGATTACTGTCGAATTCACCAATACAGATTGAGATTGATTTTCTCCAGATAGAGGGTCATATTTCAAAAAACACTTCTCTTGATCATTTGAATACTTTTTACCACACTTTTTCAGAGATAAAAGAGAATAAATACGATGGTATGATCATCACAGGTGCGCCGGTTGAGCATTTACCTTTCGAGGAGGTCGATTACTGGGATGATATTTGCCAAATATTTGACTGGGCCGATCACAATGTAACCTCTACAATGTTTATCTGTTGGGCAGCACAGGCAGGGTTACATTACCATTACGGAATTCCAAAGTATCCTTTGGAGAAAAAAATGTTTGGTGTCTTCAATCACAATCATTCCGAATTGAAGCTGCCGATTTTCAGAGGGTTTGATGATGTTTTCAGGGCTCCTCATTCTCGTCACACCGAAATACATGCCGAAGATATCCTTAACGTTCCCGAAATTGAGTTGATTTCGCAATCGGATGAAGCTGGTGTTTATATGGTTATTGCCAATAATGGGAAGCAATTGTTTGTGACTGGTCATCCTGAATATTCAAGGGGAACGTTGAGTCGGGAGTATCAGCGCGATTTTGAAAAGGGTCTTCCTATCGATCTTCCGTTCAACTATTACAAAGGGAACAATGCATCCGAAGATCCGGTTTTAAGCTGGCGTTCGCATGCCAATCTTCTTTTTCTCAATTGGTTAAATTACTATGTCTATCAGAAAACGCCTTTTGATTTACACGAAATCAAATAATAGCTTCATTATTTGAAAGTTCGGTATTAATGATATTTAGCGCTTTATCATATTCGTTGTTCAGAATCAACTGGTCAATTTTCTGAGCTAAAGAAAAATAGGGGAGCAATGACAGAATGGAAATGAGTAGGATTTTAGTCATGTTACGGAACTATTAAAATCCGGTGACCATGGCCACCGGATATAGAAGAAGTAAGTTGAAGGCTATTTTAAAGCAAATGCAATTGGGATCGTAAATTGTTGCTTTACTTTTTCCCCTCTCTGTTTAGCCGGTTCCCATTTCGGGGAGGAACTAATAACCCTCACCGCTTCTGCACCAAGCGAAGGATCTACGCTGCGTATTACCTTAACGTCAACAACTTCCCCTATCGAATTAACCGCATATTGCACGTAAACTTTACCTGAAATACCATTCTTAATAGCAATATCAGGGTATTTTAGGTTCTTTGTAACCCAATTGCGGAAAGTGTCAACATCACCTCCCTGGAAAGAAGCCTGCTGCTCGACAACTATAAATACTTGTTCATTAGCAGGCAATGATGGTTGCTTCTTATACACAACTTTACCATCAACAACTACGCTATCTACAATAACTTCAGCCTTTTTAGAAGCAGCTTCTGGATTTTCCATTGATTTAGTTACACTTTTTATAACTACATCTTCCTGCTTATTGTCAATATTATTATTCCGCCCAGGTTTTTTGTTGTTCTCGCAGGCGAAAATAACAAATAAGGCAGCAGTTACAAGAATTCCAATCGAAAGCTTTAAAGTAGCTGTTTTTGGGGATTTTATTTTTCTGATCATTTTAATACGAATTTTAATTAAGGAATAATTGAAATTATTTGCGATAACAGGCTGTTGAAGAAAAGCACTGTTTAATAACAACAATCGGTAAGCTGCTGAGCTTACCTCAGGTTTTAAAACGCCGCTATCGGCAAGGAACTCGTGGTTCTCCCGGATCGACCTTTTTATGAGCCAAAAAAATGGATTGAACCACAGAAAAATAGTTAAAAGCTCTAAAATCATCACATCATAAGAATGCCCTTGTCTGACATGTTCCATTTCGTGGGCCAGCATTTCTCTCATTCCCTGACTATTTTCATTATTCCTGCTGATAAATACGAAATTAAAAAACGAAAACGGGGTCGTATCACGGTCAATTTTAATGATACTGATCCTATTTTTAACTTCAATGTCGTTGTTCAGAATTAATGCGGTAATCTGTAATAGTCTGTACAAGAAGACGAGAAAGAAAAATGTGGTTCCTAATAGGTAGATAAACCTGATCGGCCCGATTGATTGAATCGTCTTTTCAATTTCACCAGAAATCGTAGAACTATAAACGAATACTGTCTGTAAGAGATTCTGATATCCGGTTGCAGTGATGGTAACTTCATCAAGCATAATAGATGGCATCTTGTTAAATACCTGAAAATGAATAAACGGGAGTAATATGGAAAAACATACCGAACCCAATAAATAGATACGGTTCAGAACGAAGAAAGTCTCCTTTCGGAGAAAAAGCAGGTAAACCAATGTAAATATTGCCAGACTAATGCCCGACTCTATCATGAAATTTACGACTGTTGTGTTCATGGCTTTACTTTTTTTCGTTTTCCAAATCCTTTTTGACCTCCTGTAAAAGCTGTTCAAGTTCCGAAATGCTCATTTTATCCTCTTTGGCAAAGAATGAGACCATTTCCTGCAGTGAGTTGCTGAAGTAATTTTTGATGAAACCCTTCATATATAGTTTGGTATACTCTTTTTTGGAAATCAGCGGATAATATTCGTGCGTATTACCGTATGCGGTATGGCCGACAAATCCTTTTTTTTCCATAATCCGAATAAATGTAGAAACCGTATTATAAGCGGGTTTTGGCTCCGGTACTTTGTCAATCAGATCTTTGACATATCCTTTTTTCAGTTTCCAGAGTATTTGCATCAGTTGCTCTTCAGCTTTTGTCAATTCCTTCATGGTCGATGTATTTTTCTGCTTTTTGTAAGAACATCAAAATTATAAAAACAGATGAGCGATTCCAAATTTTTTTAACTATTTCTTTCGTTGTAAAACTAAAAACTTAGTTTTAACGGACAAAAAAAAGGCTAAACCCGAAGGTCGTGTGTTTTGAGAAATAATTTTCCTG
>JAAFHB010000227.1 GCA_010906965.1 Mariniphaga sp.
TTCTTTTAGTTTCGGATCATTCGCATCAGGATTGTATTGACATGTTGTACAAACGCCTTCAGCCGAAGGCCCGGCAATCTTGAGAAATTCGGGATTTATCATTCTGTCAGAACCATAAACAGGCTGTTTAAAACCCTTTGCCCGGATTTGTTTCAATATCAGTGCTGATTCTTTGGCATTTCCCCAAATCGTAATGGCATCGGGAGTGGATTTTTTTATCCGTTCCAACTGGCTTGTAAAATCAGTCTCTCCATCGTTGAACCGTTCTTCAATTATGACGGGAAAACCAACTCGGGTGGCTGAACGGTTAAAGTGCATGATTCCAACTCTTCCGTAACGATTGTTGGCTCTTATAACTGCTACTCTTTTAAGTCCTTGTTTTTTAAATACATAGTCAACCAAAGCATAACTTGCTTGACGGTCATCAGGAATTGTACGAACAACCCAGGGGATATTGGTTTCAGTAAAAGTTGGATCAGGATCACCTGTATTTACAACTGGAATCTCCAATTTTAAAGAGGCCCTTATCGCGACATGCGAATTTATATCATCGATTGTGCCAAGCCATGCCCAAACCTTTTCATCATCCATCTTCACTACTTCATTGGCAGCAGCACCCCATAGTCCAACATCATTGTGAATCATTAGTTTGTAAGGAGTACCATGGTAGCCACCCATCTTATTGGCTTCCTCAATAGCTAAAACAGATCCCTGTAACATTTGCTTCCCAAGGTCCGAAATAATCGAACCTTCGAGAGGTCCCAGGAACCCGATTCTTACCTCATTCAGATTTGTAGGAGGTGGTATCTCGCGGCCTGCACCAAAAAAATTTATTGGCACAAGAAAATGATACTTGTAAGCTTTCTGATATTTATCATACCCAACCAGTTGGTTCGGAATATTGCCGTAGTTTTTTGGCAATTGCTGAGCGCTGATATTAGAAAGCGAAAGCAGTAAAATCAGAATTAGATTCAATAATATTTTTACAGGTGGTTTCATAATATAAGTGTTATTTTTTTTTACAAATAGCATAAGCTTCAATCTCGACAAGGAGGGTTTCCCAACACAGACGTGCCTGAATACCGGTATTATTACATTCACTATCAATAATATTTGGCCGATCAATCACTAATTCATTCGTTTTCATTTTCTATTTTAGATTAATAGTTCTCAAATAAATCTCCCTTGTTCCTCTTTTGGTTATTACTCCATTATTTAAGTAGCTCGCCCCGGCTGACTCCCTTTGAAGTGGCAACCCATATAACATCTTTATCAGCATCAACACCAATGATAAAATTATTTGCAATAGATGGTGACATTGGAATTTCTTTGGTGACTTTATTTACAACTGTGCTGTCATCCATACGGCCATAGTTCTTAACGATAGCCATCCCATCACTGTTATTATCATTTTTCTTATAGGTCACCCATGCCTTGCCATTCGTGCTACTTAATCCTTTATCACTGCAAATGAATACTACCGGTCCCTCGGCCCTGATAAAATTAATGAAGTTACTGGCCAGCCCGCTGTCGTGATCAAAAAATCCTTTCCAATTTTTACCATCGTACCGACTCATACCAAAATAGGTTGAAACCCATAAAACACCATCTGCCCAGGAAGTTGCTGTAGTAATATCATGAACGACACCATCATCAGGCTGAAGATCTATTTCCATAAAACCATCAGGATCAGTATAATCCCTGAACTTTTTGGTATTTTTTGTATATTCGATCACTCCTCCACCCCAGGCTGCAATATATATCTTACCACCACCGGCCGAAACACCATAGGTCCATGGTTCATGCATCGGAGCATTCTTTTCTGTGAATATTTCCCATTCCTTTGTATAGGTATCATAATGACCAGCTCCGCCGCCTGTGGCAACCCACACATCTTTCCCGTCACAAGTTACACAATAAACAAGATCATTAGGCATCCCGCTGTTGAACTGGGTGAAATTTTCAAATTTACCCGCTGACCACCGGCTTAAGCCTCCCAATGTTCCGATCCATACATCTCCGGTTTGTTGGCTTACATCAATAGAAACAATCCCATTATGAGCCAAGCCATCCTGTGTTGTATATGTTTTCCACTTCCCATTCTCATATACTGCGAGACCATCGTGCGTGCCAACAAGCACCCGATCACCATCTATCCTGACACAGTAGGCGCGATCGGAGGGTAATCCATCTTTCGAAGTAAAATTTTTCCAATGACCATATACAGGCAATGGGCTCGAGTCGTCAGCCACTTTAATTGACGAGCCCTTTTTATGTACAGATTTACTTTCTGACGGAAAATTTGCCTCATTATGTTGTTCATCTCTGAGGACAAAAGCAAGTAAAGCGGCGCCAAGGATAATAACTGAAATCGCTGCAATCCTAAAAAGTTTGTTTTGGAGTAATTTTTTCATTGATTACTTAGTTAAAGAGGTTTGTTGAATATTTGAAGATTTTACATCATAATCAGGACTCCTAAGCGACTTAAGATATTCTACCAGATCGTTTAGCTGATTTTTTGTCATGTCGCCAACTAATCCATGTTGATCACTTTTACCATATATCGTCCATATTTCCTCTAAAGTGGCAGCGCGACCGTCATGAAGATAGGGTGGTGATGCATAGATATTATTAAGGTGAGGAGTATCAAATAAAATTGAATCGTCAGATGCGGCGAGGGTTCCTACATCTGCAAGTTTTTTATTAGTATAATAAGGAGGTGTATGGCAAGTGATGCAGCGGTTATTCTCGGGAATTATTTTATCGAAATTATCCACACTACGTTCAAAAATAATTTTTCCCCTTATCTGCGCTTCTGTCAGTTCTCCTTTGGGATTAAACAAAAGATTTGGAGGATAAGGGATGCCGGTCATAATATAGGCAGAAATTGCATCTAAATCCTCATAGCTGAATGGCTCCGTTCTGGTTAGAACAGTGGAGAAACGCATTCCGTCTTGCTTGTAAACGGTCTGGTTTTTACCATTCCATTTGTAAGGCGAAGTATCACCGATATCGCGCAAAGACTGTGTATTTGTCACATTTCGTCCCATATCCTTTGATGCCATATTATATACCAGTCCATCTTCATGTGTATCAGGGTGACAGGTATAACAGGAATATTGGTTCTGAAAAGTATGTCCTGCATTATTGAAAAGTCTACGACCAAGACGGTTAACCGTAATTTTACGTGGTCCGCCAAGGTCAATAGTACTGGTTGTTTCAAGGGTTTCTGTATTTATAACAGAGATCCTGTCTTGAAGCATTTCAGCAACATAGAGCTTTTTTCCGTCTGTAGAAAGCGCAAGCCCCTTCGGGTTTGATCCGGTTGAGATTCGCTTTATTATGTAACGATTGCTTATTCCGAGGTTATTTGAATAGGATTGAAGCATCCCGGCATCCGATTCGTTTATAAGGTTCCTCACGGAGTCAATATCTATCACAGAAATGCAATCCACTCCTGAACTTGAAACAAACGCTTTCTTACCGTCAGGAGTAATCGCTATACCAAAAGGGTCAGGATAATAGGCATTTGGCTCATCGAGTAACAACTGAATAATCCGTCCATTTGGTTTCTGCTCTATAATACCAATTCCATGACTCATCATAAATCCCTTTTCAACCTGTATTGAAGGTACAAGGTTTTTAGGTCTGACAAGTGTTACAAAAGCCAGATCTCCGCCGGGAGTAAACGCAATGTTCTCCATGATATGAGCCGATTCAATTTTCTTACGTTCATTGACTCGCTGTGTACTGTCATTAACAACTGTGATTTCAGTTATAACCGGGCTTCCGTAAGGAGCCATAAAAGCACGTCTGCTGGTGCTATATAATACTTTCCCGTCAGGTGACATTTGTATCCCCGTAGGATTATTTCCCGTCGTTAACCTATTTAGTTCCTCTCTGGTATTGATATCTATAACCGATATATTGGAAGAATAAGAATCAACGGCATAAAGAAATTTGCTATCGGAACTCAATGCGAGTCCCGCTGGACCATTGCCTGTTTTAATTGTATCTGTTACATTTAATTCATCAAGGTCAATCACTGATACATTATCGCTCCACTGGTTACTTACATAAGCTTTCCTTCCGTCTTTATCAAGTATCACGCTATGAGGGTGTTCTCCAACTTTTATTTTTTTCAGAACCATCCCTTTTTCAGTATCAACGACCAATAAGGCATTACCATCCTGAGCCACAACATAAAGTCTGGAACCATCTTTCGATACAGCCAGATTAATGGGGGAGTAATAATCGGCATTGACAAGTTTTGATAATATCACATATTTCTGATTATAGAGATGACAAGACGTGCATAAAAGCGGATGGTCTTCGACAGCAGTTTTCTCGTTAACATGGGCTCTTGCCAGTTTACGTCCGGGGAAATAAATGATCAAACCCAGCACAGCAACAATCAGTAATATTCTATAAATATTCTTCATTCTATTCCAATTCTATAGCTTTTTCGTTTAGTTTTGATTTGTGGACAGATATAATTGCAGGGGCCTTTTTGACAGCCAGAGGCAGACTGTTTTCAGGAACCATCTCTGCATCTTCGTGACAGCCAATACAGCCACGTCTCTCATTAGGGCGAAGATAAATCCAGTTGCAGGTTTTAAATACATCTCCCTTCTCGTCAAGAGTTCTTATTTGAAAGGGTTCATCGGCACTTACTTTTAAATAGAAAGAACCATCATTCTCCACCTGAAAAATTCCTAAAGATGAATCTTTTCCCATTATTTCAATTGCTGTCGCTTTTTGTAGTATCGGAGATTTTACTGAAAATTTCGAATCCAGAACATTGATATCCTGACAAAGCAACAGCCCTGTTTTTACGCCTTTATCTACTTCGCTGGGCAATTTTTTTGGTCTGTCATGTTTCCCGACCATCACAGCTTCAGTAAGATTGAACTCCCCATTTGTATAAATTGATTTACCAAGAACTTTAGTATCAGGATCATATTCATATAAAGCATATTTATCAGAATCAGTTGCACGATAAGAAACCATCAATTTTCCTGAATTCAGTGGAAAAACTGATTGAAAATCACCTTTTATTCCTGAAGTAAGGTTGACCTTTGAATGTAACGGTCTGTTATAACTGATGGATGTAATACCTGCACCTTCCTGAATTCCTGCAAGAGATTCAATAAATACGATTTTGCCATCTTTTGTTTCTATTGCCCGACTCAGTATCATGGTGCCTTCTGGTCCCTGATAAAATAACTCAGCTTTTGTACCGTCCGGACGCATCACCATCAACATGTTTTTCTGCTGATCTGTTGCACTGGTATTCTCACTTGATAAAATACGACCATCATTGATAACGGAGGAAGCACAATAGATAACTGGGTTATAGGTAATTTGTCTCAAGTCAGATCCATCAGTACTACAGGTAAACAAAGGTTTCCCTGTCTTTAAAGTATCCTTATCTGATAATATACTAAAAACCAGGTGTCCATTTGGCAAATGTGCAGGATCAATACAGTTTTCATGAGAAGAAGTAACTTTTCTGGTTCTGTAATTTCCAAGGTTCATTTCATAAATCTGCCAGGAATCGTTTTGCTTTTGCTTTGCAGTAAACACCAGGCTTTTCCCATCCCACGATACTTCGGGCGAACATGCAGAATAATAATCTTCTGTAAGAACTTTGAGTCTTCCATCAGGTTTGTTTGGATCGAAAGCAATTATTCGGGCCGAAGTTTTACTTCTGTATAAATCATGAGGCTGAATTTTACCGGAAACCTGGGTGCAAATAACTATTCCTTCCATAGATTTTTCCCTGCACGAGGAGAAAAGTATCCCGGAATAGCCGATTGACAATATTATCAGGACAATTAATATTGCATTTTTTCCATTCATCGAAAAAGGTTTATTTGGGTTCTGTGACAGTAAGTATCTGATTGGCTTTTACATTCTCTAAAACCTGAAATTTCCCTGAAGGCCATTTTATCTCAATTTTTTCGACCAAAGTGTTTTTAGCGAGACCAAAGTGCATTCTGGGATCATTCTGTGAAAGGTAACCGGTTGTGCTTCTTTTCTGAGCAGTCTGCACTTTCCCATTTGAAGTTACTTTTATCCTGGCACCAATGCCATCCCTGTTGCTGGAAGTTCCAACCAGATTAAGAGTTAGCCAGTTATTCTGGTTTCCTTTATTATTCCGCAAGAAAACCGAATGATCATTCAGATTTACGATAAAAGCATCAATATCACCATCATTGTCATAATCTCCCAGACATACTCCTCGCCCTACAAGTTCTTTTTTGAAATATTCGCCCAGTTCCAATGAAACATCTTTGAATTTTCCATTACCTTGATTCTCAAATATCTGATCTTCCTGTCCATACAAATGTTTCAAGGCTCCATTGGCTTTATAAATATCTAAATTTCCATCATTATTATAATCAAAAAAGGATGAAGACCATCCTACAAATTGAGCAGACGCCATTGAAATACCGGATATAACGCCTTTCTCCGCAAAAATACCATTGCCCAAGTTCTCATAAAGTGAACAATAAGAGTCGTCGGATGCAAACATATCTAACAACCCGTCACCATTATAATCGGCAAAGTCAACGGACATACTAACAGTAGCCTCTCCTCCCTGACTAAACGCAGTACCCGACATTGTTCCTCTATCAGTAAATCCCTTTCCTCCGTCGTTGTGCCAGAAATAATTGAGTGTATGATCATTTGCAACATAAATATCCACGAAACCATCCTCATCATAATCGGCCGCTCCTACCCCCATAGCTCGTCCATCAATATCCGTGATTCCCATGGCTTTTGTTACATCTTCGAAAACACCATTTCCTTTATTATGGTATAAAACATCCGGTTGGCTGTCATAAGCCATTGGTGCGGGAAAACCGTCAGGGGCGTAGAAATACTTGTAATTCGGATCAAAAAACAAGTAATTACCTACATAAAGATCAAGCAGACCGTCGTTGTCGTAATCGAACCAGACCGCACCAACGCTGCATGCATTTCCGCCTGCAACACCTGCCCTTTTGGTCACATTTTTAAAAGTTCCGTCACCATTATTATTGTACAAGGTATTGGTTCCATAGTTACTAACATACAAATCGGGGAAACCATCGTTATTGAAATCGCCAACTGTAGCTCCCATACTGTAATCGTTTCCGCCAACTCCCGCCTGTTCTGTTACATCCTCGTACGTTCCATTCTTCAGGTTATGATATAGATGGTTTTCGGTTTTAAACCCTGGTTTCTTACCTTTACTGAAACCCTCTATCCATTTACCACTGCACACATAAATATCTATAAAGCCATCCTGGTCATAATCCAGAAATGATGCACCACCTCCAACTGACTCGATAATATTATCAAGTTCATCATCGCCTATCGAGTGGACAAAGTTTAATCCGATTTCCTGACCAATCTCCTGAAAATACTCAGTATCCGCTGCCGGAGGCGTAAATTCCGACCTCCCTTTCAGTTTGGATGAAGTCTTTTTGTCGGAACTGCATGCTGAAATAATTATAATAAAAACAAGAAGAAATACAAAAGACCAGTTCTCTTTTGTAATTCTCCAAAAACTATTTCTAAGGGACATTAACAATGTCATTTTAAATCTTGTTCTTTCTTGTAACATAGTATTTTGGTTTCCATTTTCGGCATAAGGATCCGGTCAAATTGCAATGCCAAATATAGTAATTCTTACACAAGT
>JAAFHB010000228.1 GCA_010906965.1 Mariniphaga sp.
TACGCAATGCAAAACCTTTTGTAGCACCTACTGGAGAGGCCGCCTCGAAGAATTCTGACATTTCACTGTTATATTTCACATCAGGCACAACGGCAAATCCTAAGATGGTTGTTCACGATTTTACCTATCCGCTTGGGCATATTGTAACGGCAAAATTTTGGCAAAACGTTCAAAATAACGGTCTCCATTTTACTGTCTCTGATACAGGCTGGGCGAAATCGGTATGGGGAAAACTATATGGACAATGGTTGGTTGGATGTGCTGTATTTGTATATGATTTTGAGAAGTTTACCCCTGAAGATATGCTCTCGAAAATCAGCGAATTTGGTGTAACAAGTTTTTGTGCACCACCTACAATTTACAGGTTCCTGATCAGGGAGGATTTTTCGAAACATGACTTGTCGAAGCTGAAATGGGCTTCTGTTGCTGGTGAACCGCTAAATCCGATTGTTTATGATACATTCTTTAAACAGACTGGTTTAAAACTCAGGGAAGGTTTTGGTCAGACTGAAACAACTTTACAGATTGCTACTTTCCCCTGGATGGAGCCAAAAGCGGGATCGATGGGCGTTCCATCGCCGCAGTTTGATGTTCATTTGTTAGATGGCGATAATAAAGCTTGCGAAGATGGAGAAGTAGGACAAATTGTCATCCGTACGAGTCATAAAGTGCCGGTTGGCTTGTTTTCTGGCTATTACCACGATGCGGAAAAAACAGATTCCTGCTATTTCGGAGGCAATTACTACACCGGTGACCTTGCCTGGCGCGATGAAGACGGCTATTACTGGTTTGTCGGGCGTGTCGATGACGTGATTAAATCATCAGGTTACCGCATTGGGCCATTTGAAGTTGAGAGCGCTTTGATGACTCATCCTGCTGTAATTGAGTGCGCTATAACAGGCGCACCCGACGAAATACGCGGTCAGGTTGTAAAGGCTTCCATTATTCTGGCACCTGAGTACCTGCCCGGCAATGATGAGCTTGTCAGAGAGATTCAGGAGCATGTTAAAACCGTGACAGCACCTTATAAATATCCCCGGATTATAGAATTCGTTACCGAATTACCCAAAACGATCAGTGGTAAAATCCGTCGGGTCGAAATACGGGAGAGAAGTAAGAACAAGGATATCTAATTAATTGTTAGTTTATGAATAAGCTTGTGATGGTCGGTACCATTGTCGTTTTCTTTGCGCTGACCTTTTATTCGATCGGTATTTATGCCGAGCAGAAGCATAAAAAAGTGTTACAGCGTGTGATCACTTTTTTGACGATGGGAATAATTGCCGATATCATTGCAACTGCCTTTATGATAGCAGGTTCGTCGAAAGGATTATTCACGTTTCACGGTATTTTAGGATATTCTGCGCTTTTAGCAATGTTGATTGATAATATATTCATCTGGCGTTTGCGGCTAAAAACCGGTGTCGGAGCGGATGTACCTGATGCTATTCACAGGTATTCGCGGTTTGCATATATTTGGTGGGTCATCGCTTTTATAACCGGAGGTCTGCTTGTTGCTTATTCGAAGATGGGGTGAGGTTTTGAATATGATTCTCATCTGAAAATTAAATTTTTATGTCATTATTATACAATCGAATAGTCGTAAAAGTCGGGAGTAACGTTTTAACCCGCGAAGACGGGATGCTCAATGTTACGTTGATGGCACATATTGTCGATCAGATTGCAGTGCTTCGAAAAGCCGGTTCACAGGTGATTCTTGTTACCTCGGGAGCTGTAGCTGCTGGTCGCGCCGAGGTCGATTTGCAGCGTAAACTCGATCCGGTTTCCAGCCGCCAGTTGTGGTCAGCTGTTGGACAGGTTAAATTGATCAACCGGTATGCTGATCTTTTCAATGAAAACGGAATCACATGTGCCCAGGTACTTACGACAAAAGAGAATTTTAGCGACCGGCTTCATTATCTCAATATGCGCAATTGTATGACTACTTTGCTCGAAAATGGAGTTGTTCCTGTAGTTAATGAGAATGATACAATTTCAGTGACAGAGTTGATGTTCACCGACAATGACGAACTTTCGGGGTTGATCGCCTCGATGATGGATATGGAAGCACTGATTATTCTGACTAATGTTGATGGCGTATTTACCGGTTCGCCAGATGAACCCGGAAGTCAGTTGATTTCATCGATCAAACTCGGTGAGACACTTGATGTGGAAGCTATTTCAGGGAAGAAATCGAACTTTGGAAGAGGCGGAATGCTCACTAAATTTCATATTGCATCTAAACTTGCCGGACAAGGAATATCGGTTCACATTGCGAATGGCACAAAAATTAATACTTTATCTAATATATTAAAAATCAAAAAGGAAGCTGTTCATACACATTTTATCCCAGCTAAAAAGAAATCTACGGGCGTCCGGAAATGGCTTTCGCATTCCGATGATTTTGCCAAAGGTGAAGTGATTATCAATGAGGGTGCCCGCGAGGTATTGCTTTCTGATAAAGTGGTCAGTTTACTTCCAATTGGAATTACCCGTGTTGAAGGTTACTTTAAAGATGGTGATATTGTGCGCGTCAAGGATTCAAACGGTGAATTGCTGGGGCTGGGAAAAGCTTCCTACTCGTCGGATGAAGTACTTAAAGAGATGGGTGGCAAAAAGTCGAAACCTTTTATCCACTACGATTATTTATACCTGTTATAATTTAACACCATGAACTATCGTGAGCAATTTGGAAAAGCCTTAATCGCCAGTCGCGAGTTAAACATGCTGAGCGACGTAAAGATAAACGCAGTTTTGAACAAGATTGCCGATGCCGCGGTGAAAAGCACTGATTTTATTCTTCGTGAGAACCAGAAAGATTTGGCACGTATGGAGAATTTCGATCCTAAATACGATCGGTTAAAACTTACCGGCGAACGGCTAAGTTGTATTGCAGAGGATATTCGCAATGTGGCATCACTTCCATCGCCCGTTGGAAGGGTTTTATTCGAATCAATCAGGCCCAATGGGTTGAAAATAACCAAAATAACCGTTCCTTTCGGTGTAATTGGAATTGTTTTTGAAGCAAGACCTAATGTGACGTTTGATGTCTTCTCGCTGTGTCTGAAGTCCGGAAATGCCTGTATTTTAAAAGGGGGAACTGATGCTGCAAATTCAAACCAGACAATTGTTTCTATTATTCACAAAGTTTTGGAAGCTAATAGTATAAATACTCATGTTCTCACATTGCTTCCTTCGGGAAGAGAGGCCACTACCGAACTACTGAATGCCCGGGGGTTTGTCGATCTGGTGATTCCACGTGGAAGTCAGGGTTTGATTGATTATGTCCGGATGAATGCTACGATTCCTGTAATTGAAACAGGCGCAGGTATCTGTCATACCTATTTTGATGAATTTGGCGACCTTTCGAAAGGGGCACAGATTGTGAATAATGCCAAAACGCGACGTGTAAGTGTATGTAATGCCCTCGATTGTCTGATTATTCATGAATCAAGATTGCCCGATTTAAGAGAAATTGTAAAGCTTTTGATTAAAAGTCGTGTTGAGATATACGCTGATAAACCATCTTATAGTATGCTCGACGGGAAATATCCTGATCATTTGTTACAGGCGGCTGACAACGAATCGTTCGGAACAGAATTTCTCTCCTATCGGATGGCCATCAGAACGGTCACCACATTCGACGAGGCCATTGCTCACATCGCTAAGTATGGTTCAAAGCACAGTGAAGCAATTATCTCAGAGAACAAAAAGAATTGCGAATTGTTCCTTCAGGCAGTTGATGCTGCCGCCGTCTATGTTAATGCGAGTACCGCATTTACTGACGGAGCCCAGTTTGGATTGGGCGCTGAAATTGGGATTAGTACCCAAAAATTGCACGCCCGCGGTCCAATGGGACTCGAAGAACTGACAAGCTATAAATGGCTCGTCGAAGGTGATGGACAGATCCGGCCATAGTCGATTTTTTTTATAAGAATACAATCATTTTAGTATAATATGCGACACTTTACTTCAGTTTACGACCTTCCCAACCTTGCGGAAGCGATAAAAACAGCCCTCGAAATCAAGCGTGATCCTTATGCTTTTCAGCATCTTGGAAAAAATAAAACCATGGTGTTGATCTTCTTCGATTCGAGTCTTCGTACCCGGTTGAGTACCCAAAAGGCTGCAATGAATCTGGGAATGAATACGATGGTTCTGAATGTGAATCAGGATGGCTGGCGACTTGAAAGCGAATTGGGCGTTGTGATGGATGGTGACAAAGTTGAACACCTGCGCGAGGCGATTCCCGTTATCGGCAGGTATTGCGACATCATCGGGGTGAGGGCATTTGCCCGTTTCGAAAGTAAGGAGGATGACTATACCGAGAGGATTCTCAACCAGTTTATACAGTTTGCAGGGGTACCAGTTGTAAGCATGGAAGCTGCCACACGCCACCCGCTGCAAAGTTTTGCCGATCACGTAACAATCGAAGAATATAAAACAACGGCACGTCCTAAAGTTGTGATGAGCTGGGCACCCCATCCCCGTGCACTTCCTCAAGCAGTCCCAAATTCGTTTGTCGAATGGATGCGTCAGACTGATTACGATTTGGTGGTGACTCACCCGAAGGGATATGAACTTGATCCTAAGTTTATGGGTGATCTGAAAGTGGAATACGATCAGGACAAAGCATTCGAAGGAGCCGACTTTATCTATGCCAAGAACTGGTCATCTTACACCGAATATGGCGAAATCCTTTCAAAAGATATGAATTGGACCGTTACTGCCGAAAAAATGGCACTGACCAACAATGCGAAGTTTATGCATTGCCTCCCGGTTCGTCGAAATATGATTGTTTCGGACGAAGTTCTCGACGGACCTTCTTCTATTGTGATTGATGAAGCAGAAAATCGCGTATATTCGGCCCAGACAGTTTTAAAAATGATATTGGAAGGGTAGTATGAAAGATCATTTGATAATCATCAAAGTAGGGGGCAAGATCGTTGAAGAGGAAGTACCGCTCCGGTCGTTATTAAAGGACTTTTCGCGCATCGCAGGTGCTAAAATCCTCGTGCATGGTGGCGGCAAAAGCGCCTCGGCATTGGCTGAAAAATTAGGAATAGAGACCAAAATAGTTGAAGGACGCCGGATTACGGATGCCGAGACATTGAAGGTTGCAACAATGGTCTATGCCGGCTTAGTAAATAAAAATGTAGTGGCCGGATTGCAGGCTTTCGGAAATAATGCCATCGGACTCACAGGAGCCGATCTCGATATCATCAGGGCTGCCAAACGTCCTGTCGGTGAAATAGATTATGGATTTGTCGGAGATATTAACTGGGTGAATGCGCAGGCGTTGTCGGAGCTGCTTGGTAACGGCGCTGTTCCGGTTATCGCTCCGATTACCCACGATGGCAAAGGATCGTTACTAAATACAAATGCTGATACGATAGCTTCAGAATTAGGCACTTCACTATGTACGCGATACGAAGTCCGCCTCATATTCTGCTTCGAAAAACCCGGTGTATTAATGAATGAAACCGACGAGAAATCGGTCATTCCCGAAATTGATCCTGCCATGTTTGAAGAGTTAAAAGCAAAAGGTGTTGTCTCCGGAGGTATGATTCCTAAACTTGAAAATGGATTCAATGCGCTGCGGCGGGGTGTTAGTGCTGTTGTGATCACGAATGCGCAAGGAATTGCGGGTGGTCTGAGAGGAACAAGGCTAGTACTCAACCTATGATGATAGACCAGATTGCATCAGAAAGTGTTGATTTATTAAAAGAAATGATTGGAATCCCCTCGCTAAGCCGTGAGGAGAAAGAAGTTGCCGATTATCTGGAAGAGACATTTTCCATCTGGGGACTAAATCCATCACGAATTGGCAATAATCTTTGGATGCGCAATAAAGAGTGGTCTGATGATAAGCCTGTTATTTTACTGAACTCGCATATAGATACCGTCCGGCCAGCCAGGGGGTGGACTTACGAACCATTTACAGCCACCGTTGAAGAGCAGCGGATTACAGGACTTGGCAGTAACGATGCCGGAGCATCTGTCGTGTCATTGCTTGGAACTTTCCGGTATTTTTATGAAGCCATTAATCTACCCTACAATCTTCTGTTTTGTGCAAGTGCTGAGGAGGAAATTTCAGGAGATAATGGGGTGGCTTCCATCCTTGACCGGTTGGGACGTATTGACGTAGCCATTGTGGGTGAGCCAACACAAATGCAGATAGCCATTGCCGAAAAAGGATTGATCGTTCTCGACTGCGAAGCGAAAGGACGCTCAGGACATGCCGCACGCAACGAAGGCGAAAATGCAATCTACAAGGCAATAAAAGATATTCAGACTCTTCAGGCATACAAGTTTCCGCTCGAATCGGCTGTTTTAGGTCCTGTGAAAATGACCGTTACACAAATAGAAGCAGGACAGCAGCACAACGTTGTCCCCGATTCGTGCCGTTTTGTGGTCGATGTACGGACCAATGAATATTATTCAAACGAAGAAGCTTACCAGATTATAGCCGGGTTGATTCAATCCGAAGTACACCCCCGTTCCTTTAGGCTTAACTCTTCCTGTATTAGTACGGAGCATCCTTTGGTTCAGCGGGGAACCGCAATGGGATTGCGAATATATGGTTCCCCAACAACTTCCGATCAGGCTGTGATCCCTTATCCTTCTATCAAGATGGGGCCCGGTGATTCAGCCCGTTCGCATACCGCCGACGAATATATCCTGATAGACGAAATCAGGGAAGGAATAGCAACCTATATCAGGCTTTTGGAAGCGCTGAAATTCTGAGCGCTTTATTTTTAACTTTCACATTAACCTATTAAAAAGATGTCTAGCGAGAATAACTACAAATACATGTTGAGTGCCATTAAAAAGGCAGAAGAAAATTTTATGTCGGGGAATGGCGGACCTTTTGGTGCTGTTGTTGTGCGCGACGGTGAGATAATAGCTGAAGCGGGTAATTGTGTAACATCAACCAATGATCCTACGGCGCATGCCGAAGTAGTGGCGATACGTGAAGCATGTAAAAAGCTGGGAACCTTCGATCTGTCGGGATGCGAAATTTATGCCAGTTGCGAGCCGTGCCCCATGTGTCTGAGTGCCGTGATGTGGGCGCGAATCGGTAAGCTTTTCTATGCAGCCAACAAGGCAGATGCTTCGCTTGCCGGATTCGATGATGAACTCTTTTATACCGAACTGGCACTGCCCGCCGATCAGCGCAAGCTAAAACCAATACAATTGCTCCAGGAAGAGGCGGTTAAAGTCTTTGATAAATGGAATGATAAGATGGATAAGGTTCCGTATTGAACCAATCGGTAGTAAATCAATCGTTAAAGATTGATCGGACTAATTTAGTTAAAGTTGATTTCGCTAATGTGCTTTTTTCGGATTTATCATAGATGGTAATCAGGAAGATTTCGCACAAGTCATTTTGTTCTTGCATTAAATAGGTAATTACCCTGAAACCACCACTTTTACCTTTGCCTTTGTCCTTACTTGCCAGCCGCACTTTGTAAAGGTTTGCACCAAGAGGCTCGCCAAATTCAGGATTGTCTTTTAATTCTTGTTCTAGTTGTTCTAATTCCGCATCAAGCGACGGGAATTTCTTTGAAAGTCGTTTATATTTAGTCTCGAAAAAAGGTGTTGGTGTAACTTTATTCGCCATTTATCATTTGGGTTAAAGTCTTGCGTGGTAATTTACCG
>JAAFHB010000229.1 GCA_010906965.1 Mariniphaga sp.
AATGAGTCTAAAATACAAGTCATTTCGGAAGCTGATGACCTGGGCTCGCAGGCCACTACAATTATTGATCCGCATCAACTACGGCAAATGGTTATCCCTCATTTTAAAACCATTTTCACCCATGTAAAAAAGCGTTTACCCCATGTAAAAACCTTTATGCATAGTTGTGGCGCAATCCGTGAAATCCTTCCTGATTTGATTGAAGCTGGCCTGGATATTTTGAACCCTGTGCAATTCACAGCTGCCGGAATGGACTTAAAAGAGTTGAAACGCGACTTTGGCGATGTACTCACCTTCTGGGGTGGTGGTGTCGATACGCAATCGACACTGAACAACGGAAGTCCACAGAAGGTAGCCGATGAAGTGAAACGCATCATCGATATATTGGCTCCCGGCGGTGGCTTTGTGTTTGCACCGGTACACAACATTCAGGATGATGTTTCGCCCGAAAACTTCTGGGCTATGTGGGATACACTTCAGGAATATGGTAAATACTAATTTAGAAAATCAATAAATATGAAAACTTCAAACCTGATCATCTTGCTACTTCTCGCTTTATGCCTGAATGGGATAGCTGGCCCAAAGGAACGAATACTAAAAAATCCTTTTTTTGCTTTTAATAACTCTATGAATAAACAGGGGCTTGACTTTATTCCCTTCGAAACACAAGCTTCAATTCTGAAAAAATACGGCTTCGATGGCATCGAACATCGGGAGACACCAAAAATAATGGAACTTAAAGAGGCGCTTGATAAACAGGGCTTGAAAATTTTTGCTGACTATGTCAAAATCGATATCGATCAGAAACAACCTTATCTGGCCGAGTGGAAGGAGGTAATTCCAAAACTGAAAGGAACTGGAATCATACTTTGGTGCCATCTGAATTCGGCCAAATTCAAATCATCTGACGAGTCTGCTGATGCGATTATTGCTCCGATTATGCAGGAATTGGCCGATTTTGCCAAACCTTACGGGGTGAGGTTGGCCATTTATCACCATGCCGGGCTCCTTGCAGAGAAAGCAGATGATTCTTTCCGCATTGCAAATAAAGTCGACCGCGAAAATGTAGGTGCAGTCTTTAACCTCTGCCATTTTTTGAAAACCGATTCAGAAGAGAACCTCACAAAAGTCATTGATCTTATATTGCCGAAACTTTTTGCTGTCTCGATCTGTGGTGCTGATGGAGGAGATACCAAAAACATGGAGTGGAACCGTTTGATCCAGCCATTGGGAAAAGGATCATTTGATACTTACCGTCTGGTGGAACTACTTGTAGACAAAGGTTTTGAAGGTCCTTTTGGATTGCAATGCTACAACCTAAAAGGTGCTCCTGAAAATTACCTGCCACAAAGCGGAGATGCATGGAAATCTTTCAAAAAACGATATGCTCAACCTATGAATGCCTTAACTCCTGACGAAAAATCCAATGGGTGGCAACTTTTATTCGATGGAAAAACTGTCAAAAAATGGAGGGCCATCAACGAAAAATCGTTTCCCAAATCGGGCTGGAATGTCGAAAACGGTGAATTGTGCATTTCAGGAGATAATGTGCTAGCCGAATCGATCAATACCGGCGACATTGTTACCACCAAAATGTTCAGTAATTTTGAACTGGTCTGGGATTGGAAAATGCTGACCAAAGGCGGAAACAGTGGAGTAAAATATCTCGTTGCGGAAGGCTTGTCAAACAATCCCAAACATGGAGAAGGGCTTGAATACCAACTGCTCGATGATAAAAACCATCCATGGATGCTCGAAGGTAAAATGAAACCCAACGATTTTCGTACAGTAGGCTCATTGTATGAACTTTACCCGGCATCTCCCGATAAACACCCTAGTCCGTTGGGCTTGTGGAACCAAAGCCGTATAGTATGCAAAAATAATCATGTTGAACATTGGCTAAACGGACAAAAAATACTGGAGTATGAGCGTGGAAGCAATGACTTTAAAGACCGGATTGCTAAAAGCAAAATGGCTGCCATACCTGGTTTTGGGATGGCTACTGAAGGGTATATTCTGTTGCAGGACCATGGAAGTATTGTCCATTTCAGGAATATAAAAATCAAGGAATTAAAATAAATCCAACTAAAAACATAAGTCAATGAAATCAACAAGACGAGTATTTTTGAAAAATTCAGCTTTAGGAGCAGCAGGAACGCTGATTATCCCAACTATTTTACCATCGAGTGTTTTTGGCAGTTCAGCGCCATCGAACAGAATTAATATAGCAGTTATCGGTTGTGGACGTCAGTCTGTAAACCCCAACATTCCACAGTTATTAGCTTCTGAACATGCCAATTTAGTTGGCGTTTGCGATGTGGATTCCTGGCGTTTGGCAAATGCGGTAAAACAGGTGAATAATGAATATTCGAAGCAAAAAGGTACAACTTACAATGGTTGCAAAGGCTATGCCGACTATCACGATGTGATGCGCAACAAGGATATTGATGCTGTGATGATTTCATTACCCGATTTTTGGCATGTCCCGATGGCCATAGAAGCGGCCAGGGCAGGAAAACATGTATCACTTGAGAAACCGATTTCAACTTGCATCGGTCATGGCCGAAAACTCGTTGAAGCGATTAAGAAACACAAAATAATTACCCGTAACGACAGCGAATTTCGCACTTTACCCAAGTTCTCGCGGGCAGTTGAATTGGTTCGCAATGGAAGAATAGGTAAACTTCAGCGCATTTATGTAGGTGTTCCTGCCGAACTGAATGGTGCTGCATTGCCGCCTCAGCCCAATATGCCAATTCCCGAAGGACTTAATTACGATATGTGGCTGGGTCCGGCCTGGGAGGTACCGTACACAGAAAAGAGGGTTCATGCTAACAAAGCCTATGGCCGTCCCGGTTGGATGCGTGTCAGCGACTATTGTAACGGAATGATCTCAAACTGGGGCGCCCACCTGATGGGGATTGCCCAGTGGGGAAATAACACTGAATATACCGGTCCTGTCACGGTTGAAGGGGCAGGCGATTTTGACAAAGGTCTTTGGAACACGCTCAGCCGTTTTGAAATTAAATACCAGTACGCAAGTGGAGTTGAATTGTTATTTAAAATTGAGCGTCCTTATGTCCGTTTCGAAGGTACGGAAGGCTGGGTTGAAGTGGAATATCCTGATAAACTCACAGCCAGTTCACAGGCAATTTTGGACTCGAAAATTGGACCAAACGAAATGCAGATTCGTGACCTTCCAAGCGATAAAGATGATTTTCTGCTGGCCATTAAAGCCAACAAGCCATCGCTCGAACCGCTCGAAACGGCCCATCGGACCATTTCGATGTGTCAATTAGGTCTTATTTCTGTAAAAACAGGAGCAAAACTGACTTGGGATCCCGAAAAAGAAGAGATTATTGGAGATAATGCAGCAACCGCTTTATTGGATATTCCGATAAGAGAGAAGTATTTTAAATTTTGATATTCGTAGATTAAATATCGGGGTTGTCAGATAAAAAATAAACGATCAGCAACTGTTGACTCGATTTTCGAGTCAACAGTTGGCAGATTTGGAATTTGCAATTCCATTGCCCTGTTCTTGCATTACGGGATATACTTAACTCTAATTCGTAACTCATAAACCCAATAGTTTTTGCTGAATTTCATTGGAAAGTGTAATTGTTAAACCATTTTCAACTTGTTCTATTGATTGCTTAAGCATTTCAATATTTCTGGGGTTATCAAATCATGGGTCAAGGCTTGGACTAGGATTATCAGGGATCGAATTCCCTCGGGGCACGAGTTTTAAATAACCATTTTTTCGTTTTATAATGACGAGTTCTATCATGGCAGCGACCCCTGAATATTTACCTCAACACGCTTTTTGAGGTGATGAATACGCCCAGGGCAAATAGAGACGTTGATTGCAATGTCTCTACCATTGGCCAACGTTACCGTACAAATAAATGACAGCTACCAGGTAATTTTTCCGCCAATCACACAATGGTCGACCGGTCTCAGCAAACGAAGTTTTACCTCTTCACATTTGGCTTCATCTGATTTCCTCAACGCAAAAATTGCTCTTGACTTGGGATAGTTGTCTTTTATCAGTAGCAGGTTTCCGAACTCACGATTGGCTGTGGATTGATCTGTTAATTGCAGGCAAACTTGTACATAAATTTTCACTCCATTTTTGTCAGCAATGCAATCCGCTGTGATTTAAGAAACTTGCTTATATTATTTGCGGAAAAAAGACTTCCAACGTTGTCTGCAAGGTAAAGCACCAAAAAAGGCATTCCTCCATATGTGAGAAACTTTAATATACTTTCAGTTCCTTTTTCTAACTGGTGAAAATTAAGGAATTCAAGATAGCTCAAACTATGAATATTGAACTCTATATATCTGCCTGAAAGTGTGGTCGCCAATTCGCCGGATAGCATCGTTGCATTACTGCCGGTGCAGAAAATATCACATTTAGTTCATAATGTAACTCTTGCCGACCCTTCTTTGACCGGTAAGTACTTTTATAATCGGTTTGCCGATAAAAGATTTTATCCTTTAGGTATAAAGAGGCCTGGGAAATTTAAACGTTTCTCAAGGTACTGCCAGCCCCGATTTGCCGGGGACTCCGCGACGATACTTTATCACGATTAAAAAAATAACTTTTTTTCCATAAAATCCCCATGGAACTGAATTCCTGCTTATATTTGTTTGGAAAATCATTTCAGAAGTAAATAAAAATCATAATTATATAAAAATTGAGCTATGATTAACTTCGACGATTTTATTTATAACAAAGCGCGGGTTCCTGACAATGCAACCGAAAAAACGGAATTCTTCAAAAACCTTGAACAACAATTTCAAGACGAAATCGCTAACTCGGAAGCGGCAAAAGAATATTTCAAGCACTATAGCGCAATCTCAATAAGCGGCTTTATAAATTCCTTTGCACGTCAAAAAATATCGCTTGCCCAGTCGTATGAGTATTACGAACGGTTATACAACGAAAATGAAACCCTGGAACTTGGTTTTCAGAACAGAGCTGAAGAATTACTTGACATTATTCTTCAGAAGAAATTGTTTAACATGCAGTTACTTTGGAGAGCCGGAAAACTGAATATCGAGGGCGTTGATATTGCCTATGACTTTGAGTTTTGGGAATCGAACATTGCTTCTTGTCCTTTTATCGCCCCCATCGAGGAGCATGAAGTGGAAATATTGAAGGATTTTTTATTGCATTCAAATGATTATGATGAGATGCTGGAGTACTCTTATTCCGAGTGGCAGGATTACGACACCATTATGGAAAAAGACAAATATGGTCTGCCTGATGATATGCCGGCGTGGTACGATTTTTACGATATGAGAATGGGGACCAGTGCACTTTTAATACTGCCAAACACAAAAGGAGACAAAGAAAACTACTACCTGGAATGTAACGCCAAAGCAATACAAATAAATAACCCTCCAGCAGCAAATGCCGCTCCTGATGATTCGCGGCCTTACCTAATGGGATACGGAGAAGAACTTTACAAGTTTGCCAACTCGTGCGAAACAGATGCCCATTTTGTTGCGCTCTTTAAATATTACGATTATGCGAATAAAAAGGAGGACCGCCTTTCCGGAGACGACATAACCTTTGCAGTCGATACTTTATCAAATGCTGACAGACCCATTTACCTGTCAGGTCATCTTAAATGGGCCGATGCAATTATTGAAGCTGCTAACAAATACAAGGCAACCAAAATTGCCGAAGCTTTGGATTCTGCCTTTGAAGAGTACCAGTTAAGAAGGGATCTTGGTATTTCAGGAAATCAGACCATCGCAGAAATCCGGGCAAATAATTTCAGGGATACCATTTGTCAGCATTACAGAAAAGCGATTCTCAATGGCAGAAAACTTTGTGGCGAGCCTGAAGACTTCAATTATTAAAGCTGAACTTGCATTTTCTAAATAAGGGTACTACAGCAACCAAATCATGATATCCTTTGTTATGAAACCAAAAACGAACGACACATGGACGGTTACGAAGATAACAGAAGGTGGTTTTTACGCAGATTGGGATTCACCCTTGGCGGCACTTTAACAGCCTCGTCATTGATCTCTGCAAATATCATGGATACGGACAAAGATATGAATATCAGCCCTGATCAGCAGATTTTTATGGACGAATACGAAAAGTGGATGGATGAATTTATCGAAGTCATCAGGATTCAAAAGGTCGATCCGGAAAATTATGAGAATAATAAGAACATCGTATTACTCTCAGAACGGACCAAAAAATGGCAGTTCAAATTACATGAGTACATGACCGATGACAATTTTGCAAGGTATTATATGAAGGCCACCGAACGCATGACCTTAGAAATTTAATTTAGATAATGGATTTTTCAATCAGTCAATTTGAATTCAGGCAACGCCCCCCGGTTACTAAACCTACTTCCGAATTCCTAACTAAATTTTCGGAGGAAGGAATTCGTAAAATGGTAAGTGATCATTACGATTTGTTGATTAACAGCGAAATAAAGCATCTTTTTCCACGCAATGAGGAGGCGCTGAATAAAGCGAAACAAAATTCTGCCGATTTCTTTATTCAGATTTGCGGTGGCCCCACCTATTACTTAGAGAACCGTGGCCAACCTATGCTTGCCAAAAGACACGCTGCCGGTTCTATAACGCCCGAAGCCCGTGTTGTATGGTTGCAATGCTATATTCAGGTGCTTTCGAAGCTCGAATTACCGGAGGATGTCATCCAGTCGTTCTGGAATTATCTGAATGTCTTCTCATTCTGGATGGTAAATGCAAAGGAGGATTACAATGTGCGTTTTGACAAAGAATAAAATTAATTGAATAGGTTGCTACGGAAAATTCAAGGATATCAACAAGAATAGTCAATTGGATAAATATGAAGATTGGCGTTTATTGCCGGAAGAAAGAAGCACAGATTTCCTGCGACTTACCAACCGCCATACAATCCGTTTTGAAGGGCTTTCTCGTAATTCTCCAGATTAAATTCATACAGAAATGGGGCTTTATGAGCTCCTCCCATTTTGCGCTCTTCCAGCTTATTAAGAATTCCATATGATAGCATCTTGCGTTGGAAATTCCGCCTGTCCAGTTCCTTCCCAAGAATTGTTTCATACAATTTTTGAAGTTCCGGCATCGTGAATCTGTCAGGAAGCAGGTTGTAGCCCAACGGCTGATAATTCAGTTGTAACCGCAGCGTTTCGAGCGCTTTATTCAATATCAGATTGTGATCAAGTATTAAAGAATCTACTTCATCCAGGTTTTTCCAGGCGCACAAGTCAGATATACTATCGGGTTTTGGTTCAACTTTTGTGAAATCAACCAATGCATAAAAACCAACAGAGATAAACCGTTGGTTAAACCATTCGATATCAGGATTTGCTCCTGAATCGACTAAATCTTTTATCGTTGGATTCCGCTTTGACCGTTCCGGTTCGCTAAATACCTTGAACTGTTTGAGGAAGATGTCATCCAGCCCGGTACGCTCCTGCAGCACGCGGGTCGCGGCCACTTCAATCGATTCATCTTCCCGGACAAATCCTCCGGGTAATGCCCATTCTTTGGTATATTTCCTCCTGATCAACAGCACTTTTAACTGATTATCGTGGAAACCGAAAACAACGCAATCAAGCGAAATATGGTTCAGAAAATGCTGATCGTAAAAATTGGTATCTA
>JAAFHB010000230.1 GCA_010906965.1 Mariniphaga sp.
AAGCCGGTAATGGGTTTTATTAAATAAAGTTCTAAACTCCCAAATTTCACCTTTCAGCTTTTTAAATAGTTCCTTGTCGTTCGAGACTATAGCTTTTTGAATGTTGTAAATTACTTTTTCTCTGGTTTTTTCGTCGAGCTTGTCAATAAACTCGGCTGCGTCAACTAAAAACTGAACCCGAAATTTCGCTGTCATATTTTAAAGTTTATGCAAATATAAATGTTTCTTTATTAGGAAACAAATATTATTTCGTGCGGGCCCCTAAATTTGGCGGTAACGGTGGCGGGTTGGCGATCGGGCGGGAATTCGATTCAGCAAAACTTTAACGGCTTTGTAACTTAATTTTAACCTTCCTGTCATGCACAAATTCTTATTTTGCTTAGTTCTCCAATAATAATTAATCCAATTCACTGAAAAATTTTAAAAGATGAAAATCAGCAATTTAGTTTACGTATTTAGTTTATTGAGCCTCATAATGGTATGGAGCTGCAAGAAGGACGCAGAAAGTGCGAAAGTTCCGTCCACTGTAAAGTTTATGGTTATTTCAGATATCCATTATTTTGATCCTTCTTTGTTTACGCTCCCAGCCAATACTTATTTTCAGGGTTATCTTGCAGCTGACCGCAAATTAATCATCGAAAGTAGCGCCATATTAAAAAGTGTATTTGCTTCAGTTCAAAGCGAAAAGCCAGATTTTTTGCTTGTCCCGGGAGATCTAACCAAGGATGGTGAAAAACTCGATCATCAAGCTGTAGCTACTTTGTTTAAGGGTTTATCAGACAAGGGAATTAAAGTGCTTGTTATACCCGGAAATCACGATGTTAGCAACTCGGCTTCCTTCAGTTATCTTCAGTCGGCAAAAACTAAGGTTGACAACATCACCGCAACCGACTTTGCATCCATTTATTCCAATTGTGGTTACGGAACTGCGATTGATCGAGATCCAGGTTCATTAAGTTATGTTTCTGAGCCAGTTAATGGCGTTTGGGTAATGGGTATCGATGCCTGTCATTATTCGCCAGTAAGCGAAACTGCTGGTAGCATTTCGGATGCCACTTTAACCTGGGTAAAATCAATTATCGCCAAATCGAAAACACAAAACAAGCTATTGATTTCGATGATGCACCACGGAATGGTTGAGCATTTTGCCGGGCAAAGTACTTTATTCCCGGAATACGTGATTTCAGACTGGCAAAATGTGTCGGCTATCCTGGCCGATTTAGGTCTGAAAGTGGTTTTTACTGGTCATTATCATGCTCAGGATGTGGTGAAAAAGACGAGTACTTCAGGATTTGTATTTGATATTGAAACCGGAAGCACAGTTACGGCTCCATGTCCTTATCGCACAGTAACATTAAACACCGCACTCAAAACACTGAAGGTTGAATCGAAAAAAATTACGGATGTGAGTTATAGTACAATTCCATCAGGAACAAGTTTCCAGCAATATGCTCAAACTTATTTGGGTAATGGCATGAAAGATATTTCTTATTATATGCTTAGTATGCCTCCTTACAGCATTCCTGGTGCTGCAATTCAGGCATTGGCACTCGACCGAATCATGGCAAACGGATTTATTTCCCATTATGCAGGTGATGAAATACCTTCATCTGCTGATAATGCTGATATTCAGACGGTAAAAACGGCGATTCCATCTCTGGGTGGTGCTTTGCAAGGTGTTTGGACAGATCTCACACCCGTCGATAATAATCTAACAATCGACCTTACATCAGGAGCAGCAATTTCAAATTAGTTGTTTAATAGGTAAAGTCGTTTGGCTGAAAAGCCCGGTACAGCCGGGCTTTTCCGATAAACTTCCTGCGAAGAGTTGCTGAAATCTATCTCCAAACGAATAAAATCAGATGATCTTCATCTATTCAGACGATTGATTCGTATAAAACCTTCGCTGGTTTATTTGCTTCGCAGAACTTCGTTTCACAATCATTTGCGGGACTTGGCCGCACGGATTTCCTAAGAATAATTTAAAACTAAAACGAATGCGCCGAAAACGAAAGAACCACCTCCAGAAACAGTACTTTTGCAATAATTAAAAGGTGCAAACCTAAATCGAAATTTTCCTTTGCAACTAATTTTAAAATTGAAATTTTAAGTTCAAAGTTAAAATCGTTTTTTTTAAAACTGAAATTCATGCAGGTAACAGTTAACAGAAAGAAGTTTATATTTTCACCCGATTCTTCCCGGGTAATCGCCCGTTTTTTGTATATGAGTGATGAAAGGTCCGCTGATATAATCAGAAATGTATTGGCAATGCCTCCAAATGAGGTAAATATTGCCATGAGTCAGTTGCTCAGAGGGTATTCGAGGCGTCACCGGAATATTTCACGCATATTTGAGAAGTATTTTGATCGACTTGCACCCATTTTCGATAAGATTGAAGTTAACCAGGAGGATCTCAGCGCATCGCAGAAAGCACTTATTGGTTCTTATTTTACAATGGAATACTCCATTGAATCTGCTGCGTTTTTCAACCCTTCTATCGTGGCAGATCCCGATCAGTCGGAAATAAGATCAGATGAAACAAGGGTGATTTTTAGTTTTCGGGCAACGGGCGAAGGGCACATCTCGTCAATCGTTTTCCGTTCGGGGATACTTGACAAGAATAACAACCTGAGCATCGATCCCGTTGGTAAAATGCTGGCAGAAGCGGATGTAATCAAACGGCATGTTTACGATAAGAAGTCTTTTCAGTTGAAGCTGGAGGAGATGAAAGACACAATAAATGTTATTTCTCCGGTGATCATCGATAAACTGGATGAAATGCAGGACAAGGAAAACAGTATTTCGCCTGCTGTGGTAGATAAGCCTGTGGAGGTGCAAGCTCCGGAAACTGCTGTTTCTCCGGATTTCATCTTAGATAAACTTGGGGACAATTTTACATACGGCGAGTTGATGAAGAACCTTGAAATAGCGAGAAAAGATCCTGATATTGACGAAAGTCATTTAAAGGTAATCAATCAGATGATGTGGTTGGCTTCATCGCATTATGAGATACACTTTTCGATTGATTCAGCGATCTCGGAAAGAGTTATTTTCCCGATCTCGGCAACTGAACAGAGAGGTATTGAAGATGCCCGTTTCGTGAAATTTACAGATGATAATGGCGAAGTGACCTATTATGCCACCTATACTGCATACGATGGTATGGCTACTTTACCTAAACTGATCAGTACCAAAGATTTTTACGATTTCAAAATATTGCCAATTAATGGCGAGATTGCCCAAAACAAAGGAATGGCTTTATTTCCACGAAAGATAAATGGAAAGTTTGCCATGCTGTGCCGGATTGACGGCGTTAACAATTACATTGCTTATTCCGACAGCATTAATATCTGGCGCAAAGCCAAAATTATTCAGCGACCTAAATATCCGTGGGAACTGGTTCAAATAGGCAATTCAGGTTCGCCTATTGAAACAAAAGAAGGATGGCTTGTCATTACACATGCCGTTGGTTCGATGCGGGAATATACGCTTGGAGCCTCATTGTATGAACTTGAGAACCCTGAGAAAGAGATCGGAAGGTTGAGTAGTCCGTTAATGGTTCCGAATGAATCGGAACGTGAAGGATACGTTCCAAACGTCATTTATTCATGCGGTTCGATGATTCATGGCGATGACCTGGTTATTCCATATGCGATGTCGGATCATGCCTCGACATATGCAACTGTTAATCTCAAAGAATTGCTCGATGTATTGAAAAACTCAGGTAGTAAGGAAACGAAGTGAGAATTTGAGCTGTTTCCGATCCTTGTAAATTATGTGTCGTAAACAGTTGAGAAAAACTCCTGTTTTTTTATGGTTTTTTAACACAAATTATTTCAAAAGATTCCAAATAGCCATTATCTTTGTTGTACATTTTTTTCATAAGTTTAGGTTTAGTTAGGTTAGTTAGTTTGGTTAGTTTTAGTAAAAGGATGGAACCGCCCGGTTTCATCCTTTTCAATTTTATAGAATCATCATAAATAATTCGATATCAACACTACATCTATTATCTTCATCAGTTCTTACTTTTCAGGTGAAATACTGACTAAAACTCCCTATTCTATCGCTATCGATGCTTGCTGTGTCCTTAAGAAAAGGGTATTCCCCGAAATCGCCGGAGTCTCCATACAAATATCTCTTAAGTCATTTTTAGCAATTAGTTGAAACCGCTGGTCCCGCTTTTACAACGCAGACATTCCCTTCCTCCGAACTAAAATAGAGTTTTCCGTCTGCGGCAATTCCCGATGCAGTAAATGCTTCGTTTAATGATTCTTTATATTTCACTTCGTCAAGGCATCAAAACAGGTAAGTTGTCCATTGACCTGTAGATTGTACAGGTATCCGCGGTAAATAAGGGGTGTTTGCATATAGCAGTTGTAAAAGCCGTATATCGCGACCTCATAAGCTCTTCGCAAGTCACAGCCTCTTTTTTTGCACTAATGATAAGTTCACAGCATTCAACGTATGGCCGGGTTGAACAGCATAGACAAAGTTTATTCATTGTCGGTTTGTATTTTACGAATTGCTTTTTGCAGCGGACAATTATCCGTTATACCTCTTCCCTGCCTGTAATTTGCAAGTAAAGAAACCGATTCTTGTGCAAATCCCCTTCTTACTGCACGTCGTTCCCCTTTAATTCTTGCAATTTTCACGATATCGTAAGCAGTAGTCTGGTGTCGCATCCATGCAATTACTGCATGTGCAGCCCGCTCTTCAATAGGAATTGTCTGTGTTCGTGCCACGGTTCCGCTACCAACCGGAATTGCATGAACCGTCACCGCCCTTGCAAGCTTTTTCTCAATTGGTTTATAAATTTGATGAAAATTGAGATAGTCCTCAACCGCTTTACAAAATTCCGCATCATACAGTTCTTGCTTTTTATCGCGCCGTTTGATATCCGAGACTCTTTTCTTTTTGTATTCGTCGGTTAAACGTACTGCATTAACCTCATCATGAGCTTGAGCAATAGTTGTTGCGGGTGCCCATATTCCCTGTGAGATAATTCGTCTTCCCATTTTTACCTCAACTCGCCAGAATACCCCTTTGGCAGTCACCTTTCGGGTGATTCCTGCATCTCCCGCGGGCAAAAAAATCCACGAAGCCGGCGGAACTAAAATCTCACCCTTCTCTCCTATCAGATTGCCATTTTTCCCTGGGTTCACAATACGCTTGTCATTCTCCATGATCTGCATTTTGAATGTTCCTCTCTTTTATTGCTTTCCAGCTATCTGTAATTATAAAACTTTGATCAATATCTTTGTTTATCTCAGCAAATAACTCGTACGGCATTGTAAGTGTCATCAAATCTTTGGGTAATCTTCTTCTAACAGAAATATCGTGCATTCCAAGTCCTAATTTATCCTTAAAACTTACTGCCAATTCTTTAACATCCATATTTCAAGACTATTTGTGATAATGGTAAATTTTGTGAATATTTTCTTTTAATTAGATTCGTCGGGGCCCTTGAACGGGATATCGTCATCCGGATCATGATCGAACGGGCCAACACCCGGAGGATTGAAAAGTCCCCACCGATCGATAATATAATTCCACTGATCGAATTTCGCAACCCACTCAATGAACAACAAACGGTATTCCTCCAGTAAATTCCTGACAATCTGAAAATACTCCACATACTCAAATCCAAACATTTCGAGCGAGTGATTCTGAATCATCAAATCCAGGGCGGCTTTACGGATAATAGTGGCTGCCTCCATTTTGATGTCGTACAATTGTCCTGCTGTCGCCCCTGCAACTTTTACAGTTAACAACATGGCATCTTCGAGCATGATGCTTTTCACATGCGCCAACATTTCATTGTCCTCAGGGATCAACTCACAAATCTGATTTACCACTTCGTAGATCTCCCATCCCTTTTTATAAATGGGTAATTCTTTGGGATCTATTTCATTTTCGTCGTCAAACATTTCCTTCTCTTTTTTAGATGAATTTGCATTAAAGATAAAAGTGATATACGGCTTAAAATACTGTTAACCTTCTTATTAAAATTGCAACTTGCTTTTAGTTATATCCCTTTTATTCCGAATCACATACATACCAATCCCGGTACAAATAATACCACAACCGAAAAGGAATAATAACACTTCAAAACTGGAAGGTACGTATTGAGCGGCAAATTCAAAGGTTCGTTTTGAAAAGAAGAGTTGTGTGCGTGGAATCATTGGATAATGACTGGTCATATACAGATAAAAATCTTTGCAAAAGGCGATTATGACTATTAGTGCGCCTGTGATCAATAAGATCCATTCATGCAATTTTGGATTACCATCGTTTCGGAGTTTCGAAAAATATAAAATACATTGCGCCAGTAAAATCATTAACAGAGACAATAAAACGGGTGACCAGACGGGACCAACCCACATCATAGGTAACAGAAACAAAACATCCCAATCGATTAAGCTTACTGGCCAGTTAATAATTAGAAAAAGAAATACATAATAGAAGATATCCCATATTGCGAAGCTGTAGATAAACCATGCAAACCGCTCGTGTTTGCTTTTACCTGCAAGAACACCAATTCCCAGAAGCATAATCAAGGTAGACAGCTCCCGAAATATCTCTGTAACTGCTACGGTATAGGATGTTTCCTTTAACGGAAAATGAAATCCGTCGGGATAATACAATTCCCGGAGATAAATTACCACTGAACTTTCCAGCATACCCATTGCGACAGCAAACAATGTCACCAATATTAACTTATTGGATAATAATATATTGGCTTTATTTTCAGAAACAATGCCATTTTGAGTTTTATTCACCTACCCTGAAATTAAATGATTGTAAAATTACAAAAAACTACGACTGAGTTTAACTGTCCGTCTTTCATCAAACTCACGAATCCGGGTAAAAAGGATCCTACTCACATAACAAAAAGTAAAAAGTCATTCAGGAGGCAATGCTAACACATATTTTCAATTAGTTCACTATAAATTATGAGGATTCCGATGGCACAAATCGGGCATATCGCAAAAGGTTTGCGAATCCCACGTTTCAAAATAGTTTGGGAGAAAACAAGTCCGGTCGCGTTTGAATTTTCAGCTTGCAGGATAGAATTTAGTCCACTGTGCTTTTCCATCAATTGGGAAAATCCCAGTAAAAAGCCTGCATTAATACGCCCATTCCGAAAGTTTCAAATCACGATGGCACGACTACTTCATCCAGTTTAGATCCCTTTACCATAGCACCCAAAACCATGCGTATTAACTTCTCCTCCAGCTTCTCGGACAAAATCGGAATGTTAATTACATTATTAATCAGCGGAGTTAACCTTTTTTCAAGATCATTCGCCTCTTGAATAGTGAGACCGTCTGAGATGTCATTTAATAGATTATAATACTCATTCGGCAATATTTTATATAATTCCCTGTCGATCCATTTAACCAGTTTAGCAAATACTACCAGCTCTTTTTCCTCACTGAGAAAAGGAAGATTGATTTTATTGTTGACTTTTTGTGCCAATGCATTAATTTCAGCATCTGTTAACATTTCTTCTTGCTTGTCCATGTCATTCGAAAAGTTCGCTAAATGATCTTTTGTCAATGTAATTTCTGCCATTGTGTTTAAGTTTAAAGATTAATGATAATATCTGTGTAAAAAATTGTATGC
>JAAFHB010000231.1 GCA_010906965.1 Mariniphaga sp.
GAAAAAAATCCGTGTGGCACACTAGTGAGAATTTTAAAAACCCAAAAACAGATTATCAATACGTTACAGATACATAACTGCAATGTGGGTTAAACCCACGGAAGCAGAAACCACGATACATCAGCCACGAAGAGGTTGAACTATAGAGACCTTGTTCAGCCCACCTTGGGGCTGAGGGAGTGCGTATCATTCTTTTCCGTGGGTTTTCACCCACGGTTATTGAAATATCACCCTTATCAGGGCGATGAAAAAACATAGCAGGAAAAAACAGAATTTTCTAGAATCAGAGTTACCCATACAAAACGTTCCAGAACCAAAAGTTCCGTCGGAAAACGCACAGTTTGCAGCTATAAAAGTAAATATCAGGCGCTTTGAAACAAGCAAGCTCACAGCATACAGTGCATTGTTAACGAATGACTGCGGTCTTCAACCAAATTTCCCGACAATCGTTCGATCCTTTATAATTGTGGAACCAATCTTCATAAATGTGGAACCAATCTTTTAAAGAGTGGAACCAAACTTCATAAATGTGGAACCAATCTTTTAAAGAGTGGAACCAAACTTCATAAATGTGGAACCAATCTTTTAAAGCGTGGAACCAAACTTCATAAATGTGGAACCAATCTTTTAAAGAGTGGAACCAAACTTCATAAATGTGGAACCAACCTTTATAAATGTGGTTCCACATTTTCAAAGAATGGTTCCAATTTTCATAAAAAAGGAAGCATCCCAGTTAACCGGTTGTATTTTGGTTAAAAGGAATGCTTCGTAATCTACCCTGATCATTCAATACTACTTACCGAACCATTATCTTAACACTCTGACTCCATTCACATTCTTCGTCATTTGGAAGAATCCTTTGGTTTTGGAAATAATAAGTTACGCCTGGTTTAAGATCCCTTACAGTTGTCCTCGATCTACTGCTTGAAGAATGCAGCGTCCACGTTATTTCATCGGTGCTGATGCGCCATTGGTGAGGACCTGCTCCTTCGGCTGTTAAATCGACAGAACCCGATTCGATGCCATCCTTAGCAGTATTCTGTTGCTTGCCATGAAGTGTCTGGTCTTTTGCAGACATACCCGAACTTTCAATAATCGATTCTGCATTGACAGGGTCGGCATTGGCTAATTCCTGCACATCGTTACGTAGTGAGCGTAAATCTGCTTTTACCTTTTCGAGCGCCACATTGCGTTCCGAAATAGTATGAGTAGGCCTTGTCCTTTTAAAACCGGCTTCCGCAATCTCGAGTGCTGTAATGTCGATGAACAGATTCGCTACTTTTGCTGCCGAAGCCACAAAGATTACATTTTCAAACATAGCCAGGTAAATAGCCCTTGCATAAATAATAAATACAGCAACAGCATTGGGGAAATTGAGCACTACCGTAGGTAGTTTTATTGTCTTTACATTCATATTTTATATTTTTTTGAAAAATTAATAACTACATCATAAACAGATGCATACAAAATATATTGAGTAAATAATTCATTTTTTTTCAAAAAATTCGGGATATACTCCCAACAAATAACATCAATCGCAGTAATCCACCGGTTATACCTGCAGATTATGCTCAGCCCTCGTCAGTGTTTGGAACCCTGACGAGGGCTTCGACACCGCTGCTTCTTAACAACCTTAAAAATTCATGGAAACATAAACAGGAAAAAAAACGCATAGGTCATAGTTTTCTTAATGTGATTACCTCCAATTTGATTGCATGGTTTCTTTTACGTAAGACTCAAAAAAAGGTTACAATAAATAAAACTAATTTTAAGGTTGTTTTTAATGGCAAAGATTATCTTTACATGATAAATATTGAACACTTTAAAATGTATAAAAGGTATAATAAGTGCTTGAAATTTTATTGGCATTATACTTCACAATAAGGCTAATAGTGAATATGTAAATAAGTCAGTAAAAACAACAAAAATGGCATGGATACAAAACCGTTAGAAATATAAGCAGATACCAATAGGCTATTCTTAAATCGAGTAATTTAATTAATACAAAATTTTGAAAAAATGAACAAAAATCTTATTCCCTTTTTTAGTCTTCTGATAATCCTAATTAGTTGTTCTAATGCAAAAAATGATCTCAGAAAAGATAATCTTTTTGGGAAGGTTAAATTTGTCAAAGAAGTTCAATATTATGCATTAGAAAAGTTTGGAGTAGTTGAAGGGGACCTAGTAATGCATACTTGGGAATCAAAGTATGATGAGAAAGGTAACCTAACCCAATTGTGCAGCAGTGACGGCGAACGTACGGAATATAATTCTGATGAAAAAGGAAATCAAATCGGCATCACTTACAATACTGCCAGTGCTGTACTGCCACCTTTACCTGTAAAAGGTGAAAAAAGAAATCAAATCGGCATCACTTACAATTCGAAACATAACATTAAAAGAAAATTAGTTATAAAAAGTGATCTAAATGGAAATAGAATTGAAACTAATCTTTTTGATGGCAATAATAATTTACTAAGTAAAGATAAAAATGAACTTGATGAAAACGGAAAAGTTATTAAAAGCAAAAGGTACAATTCATATGGTAATTTGGAAGAGATTACCGAATATAAATATGACAAAAATGGAAATTGTACAGATAAGATTTCCACAAACAATACTGGCGTAATTTTTCAAAAATACGAAGAACAAAGATATGACAAATTAAATAACATAATGCATTCCGATTGGACAATTCCTTCGATTGGAACTTTTCATAACGAATACATTTATGAATTTGATAAAAACAATAACTGGATCAAACAGATTACCTATATAGATCAAAAGCCAAGCTATGTAGATAAAAGAGAAATTCAATACTGGAATTAGTTTTTACAATATAGTCTTGATTTACAATTTATTTAAAGATGAATTGTAAACTTTAAATCTCAAACAAATCATTAGAAACGAGTGGGATCGGAATGCAATTGGAATATCTTTTTAACAAATTGGTAAGTAAAACAAATATCTTTATGAATGAAAAACAAAAAAGCAGATATATTCCAAAATCGGTTCGAAATTCGCTTCTAATGCGATCTGGCGGTATTTGCGAATGTTGTGGAGCAGCAGGTGTGCCAGATCAGCATCATTTAGAAGAGTATGCATTTGGTGGAGTACATACTCTTGAAAATCTTTTATTGCTTTGTCCAGCTTGTCATAGGCAAATTGCGAAGTATTTAACCCAAACTCAGCAACAAGAACTTCAGAAATGGAATCAGACCAATATAGGTCTGGGTAATTTAAGCACAACCTCTCAGTTAAGAGGTATTGAGCCTTCAATGGACATTGGTACAGTAAAATTCATGTCTGTACAAACAGTGCTAAAGGCTTATGACCAAAATATAATAACTATTCACAAAGAATCATCCGGCATTTTCATGAATATCCTGATGCTTGAAGGCTTTGAACCTAAACTTATGGTTTTGTCAAATAAAGTGATAGTAAATGACAACTACATCTTTAAGGTTTCCCGAAATGAGGTGATTGTTCAAGATCCTAATGGTGAAACTAAATTTACAGTCACAGGAGGTCAAGTATTGACCCTTCGCGGACGTATAATAATCTATGGTGAACCATTCATCTTCACTGAAGATGGTTTCAAATTTCGGGAACTAAATATGAGATATGTTGATGTGGATTGTGCTAATTTAGGAAACACTGCTTTGACATTCAATGAAAGTGAAATCGTAATGGATGTGGGCGGAGCTAAAATTATTATTGGAAATCCAAATCCCCCTCGTTTGTAACAGCCTGCCCCGTTTTTTCGGGGAGGGGTTAGTTGTCAGTCGTTTGCAACGATTATTATATCATACAATATTAAAATGAGTTGAAAACTCATAACCATAAACCTCTCGTTGCAAACGAGGGAGATCGTAAACATCACATAACGAAAAAGGAGACAATATCCATAACAGAAAATGCCTCCTTTTTTTTGCAATATTCGATCCCGAAAAACAGATAATATTAAAGCGAAGGCGACTTGTTCGTGACTGAAAAAGTCAAGCTTTCACGATCGATTAAATTCCGCCAAAACGGTATCCCAGGCTCAGTGCAAAACCGAGGTTGTGTTTTTTGTAAGTTTCGGAGTAAGCACCAAAAGTCGGATCTGTAAATGCCTTTTGTTCGTCTTTGTAAGCCGTGTAAATCATCCCGGCATCGAGTGTAAAGCGTGGAAGTGGTTTCCATTCGAATCCGCCGCCAAATGATTCACCCGAATTATAATAGCTGAAATCGCTTTGAAATTGTTTTGAAACGCCCACCTCTGTATGTAAATAACCAGCACTCACGGCGAACTTCTTCAATAACTGGTACTGTCCGCCAATCGCAACTTCCCAACCGTTGGTTGCCATTGTACGATGTTCACCATAGATGTTATTTCCCCAGTTCACAGCTTTATCGTGGTAAGAGTTAAACGACATTGAAAGATCGAACTTCGTTGTCATTTTATAATCGGCTCCGATTGAAAAGATGGCAGGAAGATCACTTCCGGTTACTTTTTTATCGGGAAATTTACCTGTTCCATCAATTACAGTCGCATTGGTCAGATCCAGTTTCGTCTTAAACTCGTATTTTACACCAATATTCAATCCCGGAACCGGAGAAATATTCACACCTAAGATAGGTGTATATCCTGTACCTGTCTGTTCTACATCGACTAATTTATCCTGAAGTGCTGCTGCTGTTCCAACCATTGTTGCTGCCTGTCCATTCAATGAAGCAGCTCCGGCAGTAAAAGTTGCCTGAACCTGTGCGATACTCATCTGGTTAATTTGTGCCTGCGAAACACCAAGTCCGAGTAA
This sequence comes from Mariniphaga sp., assembly GCA_010906965.1. Taxonomy (GTDB): domain Bacteria; phylum Bacteroidota; class Bacteroidia; order Bacteroidales; family Prolixibacteraceae; genus JAAFHB01. Next base: position 4,800 of record JAAFHB010000231.1, read on the forward strand.
TCCTTGTTCAAGCGAGGTGCGGGTAGCAAAATTAATATAACCTGCTCCCTGAACCTGAGCAAGATTAAATGAACCTGCTCCTGCAGTGATTAACGGCTGAACGCCTGCAGCGGCTCCTGTCGCATTATTGGCAGCTCCTGTCATCAGTGGTGCGACTTCATTACCAAGAAATGACGAAGCATTTTTGAAGGTGCCGTTCACATTCAATTGAATATTCTTCAGATAACCATTATATTTGGTAGTTGCCGGAACATAACGCAATCCTCCGTAAACAGAGAATACATCGTTGACTTTGTAAGAGACACCTCCCTGGAATCCCCAATAAACCGATTCGCCTTTGAAATAAATATCAACTTTATAATCGGTGACATTGCGACCTAGCTTATTTAATCCGGCCAGCTTTGGAACGAGCGATGAGATATCTTTCTCAAAATAGGGAATCCCTTTGTCAAATTCAACACTTCCTCCACCGCTGTTGGGACCAAAGCCCAATGAAAATGCAAACTTGTCCTTTTTATAGACTGCAAATGCCGACGGAAAAACAGGAGCGGTCAACGTTCCTTCAAATGTTGAAGTATGAAGCAATGGAAATCCGCTTTCAACAGTTTTGGTTTGAAATAAACTCTGGCTTTGTAAGGATATATAGAATCCATTATCCATTTTCATCAAACCAGCCGGATTGTAATAAACAGCATCAATTGAGGTCGATGCATTCCGCGACAGCATCCTGATGTATTGCGCACTCTGGTTGCCATTCGTTAGTATTCCACCTGCGAAAGCAAGCTTAAAACATAATACTATACTTGTAAAAACAATAAGCTTCTTCATTTATGAATTTTTATTTAGCGGTGCAAAGATAAAAATTAAAATGAAAAAACAATGCTTCTTATTGACTTACAGTACTTTATTAACTTTCGAACAAATTAATCACAAATTTGATAAATGAAAATCATTGAGAATATGGAGGTATTTCTCACGGCTACTATCGGATAAGAAAGAAGCCAGAAATGAATTCTTTGCCAATTGAATAATCTCATCTTTTGTGAGCGAGAGTGCCTCAGCAACTGCTATATAGTTATCGTTCAGGTATCCACCAAAATAGGCAGGATCATCCGAATTCACTGTCACTCTTAGTCCAAGATCCAACATCGCTTTGAGCGGATGATTCGAAAGGTCTTGCACAACTTTTAAACGATAATTCGAAAGCGGGCATACAGTAAGCGGGATTTGCGACGCTACCAGCATCGCAGCCAAATCATCATCCAGCAATGAACTATTGCCATGATCGATGCGGGAAACATGCAACAAATCGAGTGCTCCCCAAATGTTTTCCGGTGGTCCCTCTTCGCCGGCATGTGCCACAGCAAGAAAACCATATTCACGCGCCTTTGCAAATACCCGCATAAACTTTGCGGGTGGATTACCCCGCTCCGAAGAATCGAGTCCCACAGCAGTAATCATTTCACGATATGGCAATGATTCTTCCAGGGTTTTAAATGCTTCCGCCTCGCTTAAATGACGTAAAAACGACATGATCAGCACCGAAGAAATGCCCAGCTTTTCCTCCCCATCTTTTAAAGCCCTGCTGATCCCTGAGATAACAGTTTCGAAAGAGACTCCCCTTGCCGTGTGTGCCTGCGGGTCAAACATGATCTCTGTATGAACAATATTGTTTGCCCTGGCCTGAATCAGATAATCCCATGTCAGGTCGTAAAAGTCCTTTTCATAGATTAATACGCTTGTTCCGGCATAATATAAATCCAGGAAATCCTGAAGCTGTGTAAAATGATAAGCGGCACGCAAACTTTCGACAGAGGTAAATTTAAGTGGAATATTATTCCGTTCAGCGATTCTAAACATCAGTTCGGGTTCGAAACTTCCTTCAATATGAAGATGAAGTTCGGCCTTTGGCAATTTTTCGATGAATTTAACAAGGTTCTCCATATGGTCTGTTTGAAGCGTTAATCTTTGAAAAAAAGAATCCCTACGCAATCATTAGTTTATATGTAATAAATAACCAAGTGATTGCGCAGGGAAGATGATATCTCACCATTCAAAGGGGTAAAATTAATAGTTCGACTCTTTAATCTCGAAATACGATTGAGCGTGCAGACAGGCAGGACAGATCTGTGGTGCAGTTGCCGCTTCGTGAAGGTATCCGCAATTGCGGCATTTCCAGATTACTTTATCGCCACGTTTAAATACTTTTCCCGATTCAAGGTTGTTGTACAAGGTACTGTAACGATCTTCATGTGCTTTTTCAACTTTTGAAATCATTTTAAAGGTAGTAGCCACCTCTTTATAACCCTCTTCGTCGGCAATCCTTGCAAATTCGGGATATAACGATGTCCATTCTTCGTTTTCACCTTCAGCGGCAGCTTTCAGATTTTCGAGTGTTGTTCCGATTTTACCTGCAGGATAAGTGGCAGTTATCTCTACCGGACCACCTTCCAGAAAACTGAAAAACCTTTTGGCATGTTCGCGTTCATTCAATGCCGTCTCATCAAAAATGGCAGAGATTTGTTCAAGGCCTTCTTTCTTTGCCTGTTTGGCAAAATAATCGTATCGCATACGTGCCTGCGATTCGCCAGCAAATGCTTTGAGTAGATTCTGCTCAGTTTTTGATCCTTTAATGCTCTTCATTGTGTATATATTTAAAGTTGAACTTGGTTGTCGTATTTTCAGAATAAATATGATTTACTTTTAAACC
>JAAFHB010000232.1 GCA_010906965.1 Mariniphaga sp.
CACTAAATCAATGATTTGTGGTCTTTTGATTGGGTTTGATATCCCATTTTGTCGGGGTGACAGGATTTGAACTTGCGACCCCTCGCCCCCCAGAAGCGTAGTTTTGTCTTTATATTCTTGCATAATCCGTTATTAATCTTTATATTTGCATTGTGAATCAATTATATGAATTTATACGATTTTGCATCTATTTACAATAAAAACGGCGGGAAAACGGCGGGATTAAATTAGACATCATGAGCAGTAAGAAGTATTCTTTCAAATTAGACACCACAGAAGCCCATATTCTTAAAGATGGGAGCTATTCGTTAATGTTGGTAGTCCGTAAAGGTGGACAGCGCAAAACGATTAATTTGGGTGTTTCAGCGTCATTTGTTGAAGTCAAAAAAAAGAACGGAGTTAAGGAAATCAAAAGTCAGTGGAATGAAAGTTTCCAGCGATTTGAAGTTGATGGAAGAAAGGAATTACACCCGGATCGGGAAAAACTAAATTTGTGGCTTAATGAATTGTCTGGCCGGTGTGATGAGTTACTGAAAGATTTTGACAAAAGCAAAACAGATTGGACATTAAACCAGTTTGAACAGGCACTTTTGAATAAATCCAAAAAAACAGGTATTGAAGCATACTTCACTGAGTATATTGAGATACTGGACAAGGCCGGGAAAATCGGAAATAAGATTTGTTATCAGAATACTTTGGAGATGCTTAAAAAGAATGATTGTACATTCAGCAAAAGGGTATTCAATGAAATTGATTTGAAGTATGTTAAAAAGTTCAGTGAATTTTTGGATCAAAGGGGATGCGTTGGAAATACAAAAAAGTACTACATTAAAACATTACGATCATTAATCAACAAGGCCATTAAAGACGGTGAAGCCTCTGATGTAACTTATCCCTTTGGCAAAAATGGTTATTCGATTGCGTCACTTGCTCAGGAAACAGACAAGCGATATTTGCCCAGCCAGTACATTGAAAAAATGAAAATTGCAGAATTAAAAACCTATCCTTTGAACTGGAGCCGGAATTTATTCTTATTCTCTTATTATTGTCAGGGCATGAGCTTTGTAGATATGGCAGGAATTACAACCGAAAATATCAAAGTGCTTGAAGGTGGAAAATATTTGCAATATCGTAGGCAGAAAACCGAAAGCAAGGATACACGATTTATCAGAATTAAAATCACTGACAAAATTCAAATCCTTTTAGATTGGTTCAAAGGTATTGATTGCACGCCTATTGATGGCTATTTATTGCCAGTTGTAAGCATTCCAGGTTATGAAGGTGAAAAGCTTTATAATCACATTAGGGATCGTTACAAACGATACAATAAACACCTGAAATCATTGGGTGCAGAACTTGAATTTGAGGGTATCCGGCTAAGCTCTTATCAATCCCGTCACAGCTACGCAATGCGTTTAAAAAATACAGGTGCCCCGGAAGATGTAATTAGCGAAGCATTGGGACATAAAGAGTTAAGCACGACAAAGGTATATTTAGATTCTTTTCAGAACAATGAAGTAGACAAGGCAAACGAATTATTATAAAACTGATATGAAACACAAACATTACAACGGACACCGAGATATCATATACGATTTTACATACATTTTTGATGTTATTCCAACAGACCCAGCGGTGGGGTTATTTTGGCATGATGAAAACGGCATACCAACAACCGACCCCGAAAAGGTAATGAATAAAATATCGGTTGAAATACCTCAAAATAGAAGAGCCGAAACATTGGAAGATTTTAAAATTGTTTTCGAGAATGAGTTTTTCAAATATCACGCCACTGACAGAGACATTTTTAGCAAAAGACAAATTGAGGTATTTCAAGAAAAGATTGAGAATATAAAGCAACTTGAGCAAGAGCATCCATTTTACGATTATATTGAACTTTTGGAAAAATATATAAGTTTTTTAAGATGTCCAGTATCATCAAATGATATTTTCATCCCAATAATTCAAGAGGATTGTACAAATGATCTGATTTGCAAATTGCAAAACTATTTTGATCCTAAGGAGCAGTTTGAAAACTTCATGAACGGATGTAATGTCGTTGGAAAAATCAACTTTAAAGGAGATCAGAACAAGCTGGCAGGGATATTCATAGACATGAGATCGTTTGAATATATTCAGTTGGGCACCCATCAACAAACCTATGACTTTATAAGACAAACCTTTCTGATATGCGGTAAACCGATTGATTCAAAGCAGATTCTGACTTACTTAAAAGATCCCAGCAAGGCCAATAAAAATAAATTCATAGATCTTTCTATCTAAACAAGTTTAAATAAAATAGGGGTTAAAATAGGGGTGCCAATGGGTACCCCTATTTTTGTTTGATATACAACGAGTTACATTTGTTTCATCATTTGGCCAATGATACAATTTAAACTAAAAAAAATAAAAGTCATGTATCTAAAAATTGATGAAATTACGAATGAGACACCCGTTACCTTTTTGAATGTTGGTCAATTATTATCCGTTATCAACAGAGCAGGAATGAAAGATCAGGCGACACAGAAGCATGTTCCAGCACTTGAAATTATTGGCGTTGAGGCCGTATGTGAAATAACCGGATACAGTAAGCCTACAATTTACGCCAAAACTTCACGAAGTGAAATCCCGCACTTCAAACGTGACAATAAATTATTCTTTCGAAAAACTGATATCCTCGCATGGATGACTGAAAACCGGATTGAAACAGTCGAAGAGCATTCCATCCGGATGGATGACAAGTTTACCAAAACAAAAACCCGTACCAATGGAAAATAACCAAATTAGTACGGGAGTATCTTTATCAAAACAGCATTGTAAAGATAAGCATTATCAGATTCAAAGCAAGATAATCTTTGCAGCATTTAAAACCCCGGCCACAATGTTATCAGTCTCCATTAAAACCGGAATACTTCGTGCTAATATTTGCCGCAATGTTGCCCACCTTCGCAAAACTGATTCAATCCATTTAGTGCGCTTTGATATTTGCCCGATATCGAAGCATAGAGCAGGTTTTTACACCACAAGCGAATCATTGTATCCTGCCAGTATTAACCCTTCTAAATCTGCCTGCAATGATTGATACGACGACAGATTTTAAATCAAATTTTAACTTTTCATTATTGGAAGATGAGAGCAAGACACTATTGGAAGACAAAGCAATCGAAACAGGGTTTTTCAATTGTCGAACAGCCAATGAATGTATTGATGCAGCAAAGAACCAACCCATCCCAAAGAAATTGTTTAGCTCTCTTATTGTTGAAGGAGAACTTATAATATGCGTTGCCGACACCGGTGTCGGCAAATCAATCTACGCGGTACAGATAGCGAACGAAATAAGCAAAACAGCCAAAGTTTTGTATTTGGATCTTGAATTGTCTGATAAACAGTTCCAAAACCGCTATTCAGAAAACTACGAAAACGAATACAAATTTAATGAAAACTTTTTTCGTGTAGTTTTTAAGCGTCGTTATGAGATGCCGAATAACGTATCTTATGAAGACTACTTTATTGATAGTCTGAAGGTCCTAATAACGAGAACAGGATCAACTATTGTAATTATTGACAATATGACGCGGTTAATAAGTACAGATAGTGACAAAGCAAGCACCGCGAAACCTTTGATGGACCGTCTCAATGATTTGAAGTTTGATTTTAATTTAACGATGGTCCTTTTGGAGCACACGAAAAAAACAGACCCGTCCAGGCCTATCCAATTAAACGATCTTCAGGGTTCAAAAATGAAAGCTAATTTCTCCGATGCAGTTTTCACTATTGGCAGGAGTGTGAAAGATAAGAACCTCCGATATGTTAAGCAATTAAAAGTAAGATCAAGCGAATTTGAGTTTGATAGTGATAATATTATTGTGTATGAAGTCATCAAGGAAAATTCATTTTTACAGTTGAAATTTATTGATTATGGGAATGAAAACGACCATCTGAAACAGCTTACAGATAACGACAAAGAGAACAGATATGAGAAAATTATAGAGCTAAAAAGCCATGGATTATCTAATATACAGATAGGTAAACAGTTGGGTATTTCAGAGGGTGCAATTAGGAAGCAATTAAAAAAGACTATTTAATAAAACTCGTACCTGTTCGTACCATTCGTACCGGTACGAATGGTACGAATGGTACGAATGGTACGAGTTTAACACTATAAGAGATGAGCGAACATAGATTCATATTAGAACCATACAAGGGATTGGATTCAAGGCATATTTGCCCCGGATGCAAGGATAAAAATAGAACTTTCGTGCTTTATATTGACTGCGAAACAGGGGCGAAAATTAACCCGAATGTTGGCCGGTGCAATAGACTTGATAACTGTGGTTATCACTACCCACCGGCGAAATATTTTAAAGACAACGATATTATTTTTGATACAACGACAGCAATGGCACCACGAACGAAAACAGTACAAAAACCTACTTTCTTCATGAATACCGAAATACTTAAAGCATCATTACAAATCAACAAAACGGTATTCCAAATTGGATCTTCAAACAACCTTGTTAAATTTCTGATTCAACAGTTTGGTGAAAAGGTTACAGCCGAATTAATAGCAAAGTATTTTATTGGTTCATCAAATCATTGGACATGTTCATCTATATTTTGGCAGGTTGATAGTCAGGGGAAAATAAGGACGGGTAAGGTGATGCAGTATAACGCGATTAACGGGCACAGGATCAAAGAACCAAATAATCGTATTGCCTGGGAGCATACAGCCATTAAACCCGATAATACAGAGCTTAAACAATGTTTATTTGGCGAACACTTATTGAGAGATAGAATAAAACCCGTTGCCATTTGTGAAAGTGAGAAAACCGCAATCATTGCAAGCGTTTATTTGCCTCAATACATTTGGTTAGCAACTGGAGGATTGGAAAACCTGAGTAGTCAAAAATGTGAGGTTTTGAAAGGGCGCAAAATTATTCTATACCCGGACCTGAAAGCATACGACAAATGGAGGTTGAAGGCAAAAGAGATCAATGAGAAGATGATCGGAACGCGGTTTTTAATTAGCGAATATTTAGAGCGTATAGCAACGGAAAAAGAACGAAGCGAAGGTTATGACATTGCTGATTATTTATTGATGACTAAACCAATACAGGTACCAATACCAACACCACCGGCAAAAGTTGAAGCGGTTATTATGCCAATAGTCAAAATTGAACCAGATAACTCGATTTTTAATATTAATGAACTTGAATCATACTTCGATAGTGTTGTTCTACCTACTCAAATTAAACTAAATGCCTGGACAATGATTAACGACACTTCATTCTGTATTAACGCAGAAATAGCCGTCTTAAAATCGAATGCCGGCAATCGAATAAAACAACCCAGTTACGAAAGATTATTGAGTATCAAACAATATTTAATTGATACGATCAATTGATATTCAAAAAAATGAACATGGAAAAATACCTTAATTCGAGCTGAATAGAATATTTTGTTTAGTTATACGGCAAAACGTCATAATAAACAGATATACAATATATTAAAGAGGTTATAACCTATAACCACATAGTTAGTGAGAAAAAAAAATAGTAAAAACAATTAAAAAAAAGTATCATGGAGAAAGTAGAAAGAATTTTAGTTAATGATCAACAAATTAGGGTTAGCTCAGTATTGGATGAGGCAAAGGCAGCAGTACAAGCGATTAACAGCCGACTGATCCCAGCTATGGAAACAATCGGAATATCACCATCCCAGCTATCAATAAAAGATTGTATTGTAGCTGTGGCCACAGCTACAAAAAAGGGATATTTCGCCGATGTCGCACTTGATCTGAAGGCAACGCGGACACCTGGCATAAGAAAACAGCAGCAAGAAGCCGCCGAAATCGAGTGGTACGTATTCGAAGATGTGTTATCACTTGTTCGCCGGGAAGTTAAACACTTAGAATATTTGACGATTACAGAAGGTAAAGCCGAACTAACAGCCGCCAACGCTGAAAAGCTCGCAGATGCTCACAGAAGCTACATTACAGACCCTAAAGAAATGGCCGTATATAATTTACACGTTGAAATCGTTAATAAGCTAAACCAGCTCTTCAAAGGGAATATTCCCTTCCAATGGTGGGGACATTTCCCCCATGGCGCAAATGGGCAGATAGTACGGAACGATAATACGAATTACGAATATTTAAATACTTTATAATTATGGAAAATGAAGCTTTGAAAATCAGAATCGCAGAAAGGAACGCAGCGGAGGCGTTAATGCCTAAAGCAATACAAGGGCTACCGTTCACAATTGCCCCACCTTGCCCTATATTGGGCCTTCACACACCATTGGAACAACGGCCCATAGCGAAGCCCTTACTGCACTAAAAACACGCCTGAAATAGTCATCTTTTGTAGGTGACTATTTTTTTAGTTATATTTGAAAATAACAGAAAAAAACAAAATGAAAGGAACTACCAATAATCCGAACGGCAGGCCTAAGGGCCAACCGAATAAAGTTACAAAAGTGTTGAAAGATCGAATCCAAACCTTTCTTGAAAAATCGTGGCCAACGGTGGAAAAGGATTTTAAAGAACTTAAACCATTGGAGCGAATTGCAATTTATGAAAAGATGCTGAAATATGTTATTCCTACGCAAAAGGAATCTTCCGTGAAACTCGACATAGAAGGAATGAGCGATAACGAATTGAATCTTATTATCAATAAATTACTAAATAAATAATCATCATGGATATATCGAATATTTCAGCAGCCGAAAAGAGGGACTTTTTGGCTAAACTCCAAAGCGGTAAATTTATATTGAAACCGGGATATGTAAAACCACAGCCTAAAATGTTTAATCGTCTTGATAATGGACTTTATCAGTGCGAGGAAACCGGGGAGGAATTGACCTTTGAGGAACTTGATGAACTCTCTTCCAGTTATGATTTTTGTGTAGAACTTATATCCTCAAGGGAACAAGCAGCACAACAGGAACCAGTCGACTATTATCAGCTTAGTAATACCAATTATCCAGATAGTAAAGCTCTGGAAACACTCTTAACGCCTAAGGAGTGAACCCGATAACTGATTATCAGAGGGATAGACAGTAATATCAGATAAGCTGACTGAACGAATCGTTCTATCAGAACCGCAACGACCGAAAACGGAGATCCGTTATTTTGCTTGCTTGATTTATGCAAAATATTAGGACTTCAAACAAACAAAGTTCAATCACGACTCTCGGAATGGGGGTGCCCTACTATTCCATCCCTTACAAAGGAAAGTGCGACGGTACAATTAATTGTACCGTCGCTAAAAGATACTTCAAAACTTGCAGCCGCAAAAATAGCCCAATCATTCAACACAAATAGAACCTACGTTTCTGAGGCGGTGAAGCTGAAAAAAAGGATCAGCTTAAACGGTTGATCCTTTTTTTGTGTCCATGAAGGTTGTATCTAAGTGAATAACGGCGGGAAAACGGCGGGGACAACAAAAAAGAGGATTAAACATTACTGCCT
>JAAFHB010000014.1 GCA_010906965.1 Mariniphaga sp.
AACAGCACGCTCTTTAATTTCGTTCCAACCTAAGGCCATCTTTACCAGTTTTGGTTTAAATTAGTTATCAGCAAAACTATTGATAATAATTCAATAGAAGATAATAGGTTTGATTATTTTATATCGCTGTGCGGTAATAATTAATCTAATCTCCTAAAGTTGCTATTATTTAATTTATTACAAATATTTCGTCATGAAGTGGCTTGTATCCTGGATTGTGATTTTTATTACAAAGATTAAGCTGCTACGCAGCGATTATCAATTAATAAAACTAATTTTGGTTCCGAAAATAATCAACTAATTCAAGAATATTTAAATATGTAGCGTGATTAAGTTTATGGTTATGAAGAACTATGATACAAATCAGGTGGGAGATCATTTAGATAACAAGGAGGCAATGGTGCAGGAACCTCAAATGCAATCAGAAGTTGAAGGCTATTCCATGGTCACAAATAATCAATTTCATATTTTGATTGATAATAGTACCGATCGTTTGCATACAGAGCAGGCCCTCATTAAAAGTGAAGGTTTATATGCCGATCTTGTTTTGAATCAGATTGCCGGAGTTTACCGCATTCTTATCGAAAATCCAAATTCAAATCAAACAATCTGGAAAACGATAACTCATGAATTTGTAAGTGACAGGTTTTGCGATATTATCGGAATTGAAAAATCGGTGGCCAGTAAAATGCCAGCTACTATCATTCTTGATTCAATACATCCGGATGATCGTTGGGGTTTTGTGCAAGCGAATGATGAAGCCAACCTGACATTGACACCTTTTAGTTGGGAGGGGCGGATAGTAACAAACAATATCACAAAATGGGTACGATTTGATTCGAATCCCCGAAAACTTGACGATGCAAGCATCCGGTGGACGGGTGTTGTGATTGAGATTACCAGGCAAAAACAAGTTGAGGAACTGCTCAACAGAAACAGCAACCGGCTAATGCGAATAAACGATTGTCTTTCGTCGCTGGGAGCTGATTCTGATGTTAATATTAACCGGCTTACTGCTTTATGTGGTGAACTTCTGAATGCTACAAGTGCAGTGTATAACCGTTTCGCAAACGGTATTTTATTAGCAGCAGGGAAGTGGCAGGTACCCGATAATTTTCAGGAAGCAGGACTTTGGGAGGGTCATCTTTGTTATGATGTGATCCGTAACGATAAAGATAAAGCAGATACGATTCGTCATCTGGGTGAAACCAATTATGCAAGAACCGATCCCAATGTCCTGTCTTATGGACTTCAAACGTATTGCGGACAGGTTGTGCGGAGCGAGGGTAAACCAATAGGTTCGCTTTGTGTGGTGTACGATCACGATTTTCAGTTGAGCGACGAGGACCAGCGGATTATTGGAATTATTGGTTCTGCGATCGGAAATGAAGATGACCGTAAGTTCCGCGGTGAGGCACTTAGAGCAAGCGAATCGAAACTAAAAGATCTTAACGCAACAAAGGATAAATTCTTTTCGATTATTGCACACGACCTGAAAGGACCGTTTAACGGAATTATGGGTTTGAGCGAAATATTAAAAGAAGATGCACATAATCTCGGTATTCCGATGATTATTGAATATGCCGAAATGATCCATTCATCGGCATTTCAATCGCATCAGCTGCTTGATCATCTTCTTAGCTGGGCACGGATGCAGGAGGGCAAAATATCATTTGACCCTAAGCCCAATCTTTTACATCCGATAGTCGGTGAAGTGATTCTATTATTTCTTGATATCGCAGATCATAAGAAAATTACGATTGTCAATCAGGTTCCAATTCAAACGATCGTTGTTGCAGATACCGAAATGTTGAAAACAATTCTGCGGAATCTGATTTCCAACGCTACGAAATTTACCAATGCAAACGGTAAAGTGAGCATCAAAGCTTCAACTGGTGATTTAGGTGTCGAAATTGTTGTTGCTGACAGTGGTAACGGCATCGGAGCAGCGGATATCAATAAACTTTTCAAGGTTGATGTTGCTTTTTCGACACGAGGAACGGAAAATGAAAAAGGGACCGGACTAGGCTTGATTTTATGCAAAGAGTTCGTCGAAAAACATGGTGGAAATATATCTGCAGAAAGTATACATCATGAAGGGAGCCGGTTTAAATTTACTTTACCTTATAATTTAAATCGTTGAGATTGAAAAAAACTAAAATGCTAAGTTTAAAATTACCTTTGCAAGGGTAAAAGTGACATTAAATCTTGTCCAACTGTTATTTATAAAATAGAATGGGTATTACTCTTCGCATATTATTTGTTGAAGATTCGGATAGCGATGCCGGATTGATTGTCAGTTATCTTGAAATGGCAGGTTATACGATCGTCTATGATCGCGTGGAGAACCCCGATCAGATGCGGTCTGCATTACTGAAACAATCGTGGGATTTAATTATTTCGGACTATCAGCTAAAATATTTTGACGCAACTGAAGCATTGACCATCTGTCACGAGTTCTCGCCAGACATTCCTTTTATTGTTATTTCCAATGCTTTAACCGAGGAAAGTGCAGTTGGTTCGTTAAGAGCCGGAGCACATGATTATTTATCCAAAGCTAACCTGACCAGATTAATTCCGGTAGTAGTCCGCGAATTGAATGAGACAAAAATCAGGAGAGAGAAAAGACTTGCTGCAATTGCATTGATGGATTCCGAAAAACAATACCGCACGCTATTTTCGGAGATGAAGGAAGGGTTTGCCCTATACGATGTTATTTACGACAAAGCAGGGAAGCCTGTCGATTATAGATTTATTGCAGTAAATCCGGCATTTGAACGGTTTACGGGTCAGACTGCATCTGGTCTGGCAGGCATGACAGTGAAAGAAGTATTTCCAAATATTGAAGCTTCGTGGCTTGAAAGATATGGCAATGTTGCGCTAACAACAATACCTGATCGTTTTGATGATTATTCAAAAATACTTGACCGACATTTCGAAGTTGTTGTCTATTGCCCCCAAAGCGGTCAGCTAGCCTCTATTGTCACTGATATTACAGAGCGAAAGAGGGCGGACGACTTGCTGTATCTTAGCAAAGGTCGATTAACAAGAGGCGAGTCTGTTTCGAAATCAGGTAATTGGGAATTGCACCTCGATACTGGTACGATCTTTGGCTCCGAAGGTGCACAAAACATCTATGGTTTAGATAACGATCACTGGAATTTTGATGACATCAAAGAAATTCCGCTTCCTGAATACAGGGAATTGCTCGACAATGCACTATCACAATTGATTGCAAATGGTATCGCATATGATGTTGAATTTAAAATAAAGAATCAGAAAACCGGTCAGATAATCGACATAGAATCGATAGCAGAGTATGATTCAAAAGGCAAAATAATTTTTGGCGTAATCCAGGATATTACTGTTCGTAAAAATATTGAAAAAGAATTAGTTAATCGCGAAAGAAAATACCGCGAACTTGCCAATTCATTACCTGTTAGTGTATATGAAACCGATCTTCAGGGAAATATAACTTTTGCAAATGCGACAGCGTTCAATTGGTTTGGGTATAAAGCGGCGCAGCTCAATAAAGGATTTAATATTATTCAATTTGTTATTGAGAAAGAGCGTCCATTGATTCAGGAGCGATTCAGACAACTTTTAATTCATGATATACAAACGAATGGTGAATATACTGCCAAACGAAAGGATGGTTCCCAATTCCCTGTATTAATCTCTTCGTTTGCAGTTAAAAAAGATGGTGTAATAACCGGGGTTCGCGGCACTGTTGTCGATCTTTCGGAACAAAAACAGGCTCATAGCAGACTTAAAAATAGTGAAAAAACCCTTACTAATCTGATCAGCAATTTGCCAGGATTTGTTTACAGGTGCAAAGTTGACGAGGATTGGACGATGGAATATCTCAGCGAAGGTTTTTCAGCGATTACAGGGTATTCGGTTGAGGATATCATGGAGTTTAAAAATCAGACATTCAATAACATTATACATCCGGAATACCGGAAATATCTTTGGGAAAAATGGCAGGTTTTGCTTGCGGATAAATCTTCTTTGGAGGAAGAATACCCGATTATTACCAAAAGCGGTGAAACGAGGTGGGTTTGGGAGCGTGGAAGAGGAATTTTTAATGACGAGGATAACTTAATTTACCTTGAGGGATTTATCGCGGATATCACTGAACGGAAACGCGCTGAACAGATACAAGAAGTATTATATTCTATTTCAACAGCCGTCCTAACCACAAAGGATCTTGGAGAATTAGTTGAGATTATCAGAAATCAATTGGGAAGTTTGCTGGACACACGTAATTTTTATGTGGCGTTTTATGATGAGACCACCGACATGTTTTATACGCCATATGCAGTTGATGAAATGGATAATGTGGAATCGTGGCCTGCTGAAAAATCGCTTACCGGTTATCTGATCAAACAAAATAAGGCGCTGCTGATTTCAGAAGAGGAGTTTTGTCGGTTAATTGAGAATGATGAAATTCAAGTTGTTGGTACTCCTGCCAAATTATGGCTTGGTGTCCCTTTGCACGAAGAGGAGAAGATCATTGGCGCGTTTGTTGTTCAAAGTTACGACAACCCCAATGCCTATACTTCGAATGATGTGGAAATGCTTGAGTTTATTTCGCACCAAATCAGTCTGTTTGTCCAACGCAAGCGGTCGGAAGGTGAAATAAAAGCGGCACTTATAAAGGCTGAAGAAAGCGATCGGTTGAAGACGGCCTTTCTTGCAACAATGAATCATGAACTTAGAACTCCGCTTAACCATATTTTGGGATTCAGCGAGTTAATCCTTTCGGGTGTGATGCCGGAAGAAAATAAAAGCTTCGCATCGAGTATTTTTACGAGTGGTAAAAACCTGCTTGCCATTATAGAAGATGTATTCGACCTTGCCCTTGCTGAGCAAGCAAACGTTAAATTAAGGTTGCAAACTTTCCGGCTAATGGATCAGTTTATGGAGAATAAATCGTCCTTCGATCAGATTCTTCAAAGTTCGGGTAAAGCCGAACAGATTCGTCTGATCTTTAAACCAGATACCCATTTGTTATCCATGTACCTGACAGTCGATCGCAGTAAAGTAAATCAGGTTTTGATTAACCTGTTTAAGAACGCAGTAAAATTTACCAACAACGGCACCATCGAATTTGGATATCAAAGTAATGAACCCGGCAAACTCACCTTTTTTATTAAGGATACAGGAATTGGAATTCCGAAGGAGAAACAAACACTTATATTTGATTTTTTCAGGCAAGGTGATGACTCACCTACTCGTGTTTATGGCGGTATTGGAATCGGATTGTCCATCTGTCAGAAAATTGCAACGATTCTTAAAGGCGAATTGTCAGTAACATCAGAACCCAACAACGGGAGTGCTTTTTATCTGACAGTTCCTGTTGAGATGGCCGATGTTAGCGATCCTTTGTAAGCTATTGCAGCTATTTTAATTATTATTAATACCTTTATTTTTCAATAAAAACGATCAAAGAATTTATTGGTTGGTAAAAACGTTTACTTTTGGAGGGAAATAACCATCAGATAATTATTAATTCGGAAAGAAACCTGCTCTGACGCTTGAAAATGGAAAAAAAAACCTTAAAGAGATTCCCAATCGACGATAGTCGACTTACTAATATTGAATTAGAGGCAAAGCAAGAGGAGACGCAACGTCTCGAAGAGCTGGTCCGGCAGCGTACCGAAACGCTTGAAAAGGAGTTGGAACAAAGTAAAATCAGAGAGAATGAGCTGCAAATTGCATTTGATGAACTGGAACGAAGTCGTAAATCAGAATTACTTCTTTTTGAAAGATTAAAAACGGAAGTTCAGGCAGGGATAGAGGCAGAAAAAGCCTTACGCGAACACCAATCTTTATTGGAAACTTTAATTGAAAACGCACCTTTCGAAATCTGGGCCCGCGATAAGAATGGATATGGTATCCTCGAAAACAAAGTTCTTGTCAGTCATTTTGGATCTATTTTAGGGCGAAAACCTGAAGAGACGAATGTGAGTTCCGAAGTGTTTGATCTTTGGAATTTTAATAATAAATGTGTGTTGGATGATGAGATTGTAAATAATGAATCTGTCTATTTGATTAATGGAGAGAATCGTAACATTCATCAGATTCTGGCTCCGATCAAAATTGACGGTAATATTGAAGGAATAGCTGGTTTTAATATTGATATTACCGAACAAAAATTGGCTGAAGAGAAAATTCGACAAAGTGAAATACTTTATCGTACATTGGTTGAGACCTCTCCCGACGGAATTGTGATGGCAGAACTGGATGGAACTTTGATCACGGTAAACAGAAGGGCCTGTCAGATTTTTGGATTTAAGAATGAAGAAGAACTTAAATCGTACCACAATAATTTCATTGGATTTGTCGCTCCTATCGATGTCGAAAGAGTGAATGAAAATATGGAATTACGGTTAAACGGCATAGAATCATACAGTGCCGAATATATGGTTGTCGGTAAAGATAGAAAGTTGTTTCCGGTAGAAGTTAAATCATCGGTTGTTTATGATTCTCATAATCGACCCTACGCAATGATCGGCGTATTAAGAGATATTACCCAACGAAGAATAATTGAAGATACCCAATATTTTCTGTTGAATGCTGAATGGACTAATTCGGGAGAGGATTTCTTTCAGTTGTTAGCGAGTTATTTATCAACGGCCTTGGAAATGAACTATGTATGTATCGATCGCCTCATAAACGACAATTTTGATGCTCAAACGCTGGCGGTTTATTCAGAGGGAGAATTTCTCAAAAACGTTTCTTATAAACTCAAAGATACGCCATGTGGCAATGTTGTAGGGAAAACGATATGCTGCATTGACAGGAATGTCCGTAATATGTTTCCATATGATGCTGCTCTTCAGAAAATTGATGCAGAGTGCTACGTGGGGACTACACTTTGGAGCTCCACAGGAAAGCCAATCGGTTTGATTGCTTTAATGGGCCGTCAACCGCTGGATAATCAATCATTGGCCGAAGCTGTTCTTAATCTCGTGTCCATCAGAGCTGCAGGTGAATTGGAGCGGCGGGATACAGAGTTGGCACTGTTGCAAAGCAAAAAAGCATTTCAGAATTATTTTCAGAACTGCTCAGTAGGAATGAGTGTTACTTCGCCAGATAAAAAGTGGCTTGAAGTCAATCAAAGTCTATGCGATATGTTGGGCTATTCAGCGACAGAATTAAGTGAATTGACATGGATAGATGTAACTTATCCCAAAGACATCGAAAAGAACCTCAAACTGTTTGATGAGGTTGGAGCCGGCCTGATAGAACGGTTTGAAATGAATAAGCGGTTTGTCAGAAAAGATGCGTCAATTTTATATGCTACACTTTCAACTGTTTGCGAACGTAATCCGGATGGATCTATTCACCATCTTCTGACATCATATGTTGATGTTACCGCACGGCAGTTAGCCGAAGAAGCAATCCTTCGTGAACGCGCTTTGCTTCGAACATTGATCGATAACTTACCGGCTACTGTTTACGTAAAAGATTTGCATGGCCGTAAAACTGTTTCCAACAAAGCCGACCTCGCACATATGGGTTATAGTTCAGAATCCGAAGTTATCGGCAAAACAGACGTGGAGTTATATTCTGGAACTGATGGTGAACATGGTTATTCTGAGGATATGGAAGTAATTCAAACCGGAATACCATTGATTAACTGCGAGGTAAATTTCACCGGTTCGAATGGAAAGCGGCATTGGCGGTTAACTTCAAAGTTTCCTTATTATGATGACATCCGGAATGTTCAGGGATTGGTCGGAATAGGATTTGATATCACCGAACGTAAACTGATCGAAGATGCATTAAAAGAGAGTGAAGAACTTTACCGGAATCTTATTGAAAAAATGCCTGATGGTGTTTATAAAAGTACCCATGCAGGGAAGTTTATTTCAGTAAACCCCGCGATGGTTGCCATGCTGGGTTATGACAGCAAAGAGGATTTGAAATCAATTGATATAAAGACGCAACTGTATTTCGAAGAGGATGAACGCATTCGACGGGATTCGAATGAAATAGAAGATAGTTTCGATGTTTATAAAATGAAACGAAAGGATGGTTCCGAAGTGTGGGTGGAGGACAACGGCTGGTATACGCTGGATGAAAAAGGGAAAACGCTTTATCACGAAGGCATTATCAGGGATGTAACTGACCGGAAGGCTGTTGAAAATAAATTGAGAATTCTTTCTCAGGCGATCGAGCAGAATCCGGCATCAACTGTCATAACCGACGCAGCCGGAAAAATTGAATTCGTCAATACTGCATTTACTACGCTAACTCAATATTCAATGAAGGAGGTGATTAGTAAACCACCGCGGATATTTAATCACGGGCATATTCCTGCAACCGATTTTAATCCAATGTGGGAAGCATTAATCGCAGGAAAGGTATGGAAATGTGAATTTCAGAATCGTCGAAAGGATGGTTCTATCTATTGGGAGGATGTGGCGATATCGTCGTTGATGAATAGCAAAGGGGAAATCAGCAACTATATCCTTATCATGGATGATATTTCCGAAAAAAAGAAGATGCTCGATGACCTGATTTCCTCGAAAGAGAAAGCAGAGGAGAGTAATCTTCTGAAATCGGCATTTCTGGCCACGATGAACCACGAGTTACGCACGCCACTGAATCATATTCTTGGTTTTAGCGAACTGATAATGTCGGATGTTGCTCCCGAAGATAACATTAGTTTTGCATCAAGTATTCAAATTAGCGGGCAAAGTCTGCTTTCAATTATTGAGGGCGTTTTTGACCTGGCGCTTGTCGAACAATCAAATATCAAACTCCGTAACCAGACATTTCGTCTGATGGATCATTTTATGGAGAACAAGGCCTCATTCGACAGTATCTTAAGAGCATCTGCAAAACACGAACAAATACAGCTGATTTTCCGCCCCGATACCTTTTGGTTGTCGAGTTATGTAACTGCCGACAGAAGTAAGATCAATCAGGTACTTACAAATATTTTTAAAAATGCGGTGAAATTCACCCACAAGGGAACAATAGAGTTTGGCTTTAGAATCGAAAATGAAACGAACCTAATGTTCTATATTACAGATACGGGTATTGGAATTCCGAAGGAGAAACAAGCTGTTATTTTCGATTTTTTCAGACAGGGTGATGATTCTTATACAAGAGGTTATGGCGGAATTGGTGTCGGTTTGGCAATTGCAAAAAAGACTACACAAATTCTGAAAGGCGAATTGAAAGTGGTTTCGGAACCAGGGCAGGGGAGTACTTTCTCTTTGACTATTCCGGTCGAACCATCAACTGTTAAAGAATAGTGAAGTGAAGACCGGTCATAAAGGTTTTTTGGCAAATTCAGCAATAATGCTGTCTGACAAAAGCCTAACCCCCCAATAGTCTTCTTCTTTTTTTTGCCTTTAACCTTTAACCTTTAACCTTTAACCTTTAACCTTTAACCTTTTCTCTTCTGCCTTTTGTCTTCTACCTTAAATCATATCCAAATGGGTAAAATGCAAGCCGCATTAACTTAAAATGTTGCAGGCCAAAAGGTATTCCTATAATTGTAACACAGAGTAAGAGTCCAAAAACAAGTTCCAGAAGGGCGATCCAGATTCCGGCAAAAATCATCCATATAAGATTAAGAAAAAATGAGATGACAGGAATAGACCCTCCTGTTGGAACAACTTCTCTTCCGAATGGTGCCAGGTGTGCGATCCCAATCTTCAGAGCCTGAAATCCCCAGGGAATCCCAATAATGGTAAGACATAATAAGAATCCACCCCACAAATATCCAAGACATGTTAGAAAACCACCACAAATCAGCCAGATTACATTTCCTATTAGACGCATAGCCTTCGGTTTTTTAAGTATGAAATAGTTTGATGCAATGTACAATTATTTTCGAATTTATTAAAATAAGAAAACCGGAACTGCAAAATCGCAATTCCGGTTTCAAAATCAAAAGAATGATTCAACCTTTAGTTTGTCTTCTTCCCTTCAATCCAATCTGTAATCTTCTCCGAATTTGGTAATTCTTTAGGTGAAACAAATCCAACAAGTTTACCTTGTTCGTCGATCATGAATTTTTGAAAATTCCATTGTATCTCAGCATCCACAACGCCATTCAATGTTTTTAATGTCAGCCATTTATACAAAGGATCGATATCGTCACCCTTTACTGATATTTTTGACATCATCGGAAACGTGACACCGTAATTTTGGGTGCAGAATTCTTTGATCTCGGTATTGGTTCCGGGTTCCTGTTTCATAAAATTATTGGCCGGAAAACCAACAATAACGAAATTGCGGTCCTTGTACTTGTCGTAAAGCTCCTGAAGTGTCTTGTATTGAGGTGTTAATCCACATTTGGAGGCAGTATTGACCACCATCACCTTTTTTCCCTTTAACGACGAAAGATCGAACGGCTGACCATCGAGCGTGGTGGCCTTAAAATCGTAAAGTGTTTTAGTTTGTGCCGATGCACCTAAAACCATCACCATCAATAAACTTGCAAAAAATATTTTTTTCATTTTTACGCTATTTTAAATGTTTAAACTGAAATACTTAATCACCTCTTTATAACGGATAACCGCTTGATTTGTTCCGAAAGATGAACCTTCGTTGATAACTTCTTATTCCGACGGGCTTATTAAATGTGTAAAAAGTAATATATTTGGCCATCAAATATGCCCTGAGAGTTTTATGGAAAACTACATAGTTTCTGCACGCAAATATCGCCCTGATACCTTTACTTCGGTAGTTGGTCAGCCTTCGATTACATCGACTTTAAAGAATGCCATCCGGAGTAATCACCTGGCTCATGCTTATCTTTTTTGCGGTCCCAGGGGTGTCGGCAAGACAACATCGGCCCGTATTTTTGCAAAGACAATCAACTGTTTGAATCTTGGCGCCGACACAGAGCCATGCAATCAATGTGAATCGTGTTTGTCGTTCACCGAGAACCGTTCCTACAACATCCACGAGCTGGATGCTGCCTCTAATAATTCCGTTGATGATATTCGTTCGTTGGTCGATAAGGTGCGGATTCCGCCTCAGATCGGGAAATATAGCGTCTACATCATCGATGAGGTACATATGTTGTCGCAGTCGGCTTTCAATGCGTTTTTGAAAACACTTGAAGAACCTCCGGCACACGCCATTTTTATCTTGGCAACAACCGAAAAGCACAAGATTTTGCCAACCATATTATCGCGTTGCCAGATTTACGACTTTAACCGAATCTCTATTCCTGACATCGAGAAGCATTTGCTGGAAGTTGCCAAAAAAGAGAATGTTACCGCTGAGCCTGAAGCGCTGAATGTAATTGCACAGAAAGCGGATGGCGCCATGCGCGATGCATTGTCTATCTTCGATCAGGTTGTTAGTTTCTGCGGCTCAAATGTCACTTATAAGGATACGATTGCCAACCTTAATGTACTCGATTACGATTACTATTTCAAGTTGACAGATTGTTTTCTGAAAGGCGATATTCCGGGTACATTAATGATTTTTAGCGAGATCCTGGATAAAGGATTTAATGCACACCATTTTATTATGGGACTTAACCAGCATTTCAGAGATCTTCTGATTTGTAAGGATGCTGTAACCGTTCAATTACTTGAAGTAGGAGGCGAAATTCGCGAACGCTATAAAAAACAAGCTGCCGCTTGCCCAATCAACTTCTTAATTGCTGCGCTTCAATTAGCCACCGAATGCGATATCCAATATAAATCTTCGTCGAACCAACGCTTTTTGGTCGAATTGGCCCTTGTCAGGATTGATCAACTTGAGGAGTTGCTAAAAAAAAAACAATTGACGACGCCATAGCAACCCTTTCGCTTTTGGCGATCTTTTCAACCATCGATCCTTCCAAAAGCATAAGTCGTCCGGTTGCAGCTGCGCCACAGGTTACTGCCAGGGTTTCCGCGCCGGTTATTGCTCCTCATAAGTCTGTCGTCTCCGAACCTGCGAACCGGCCACCTACAACCCGGCGGATGTCAGGACATGGCTCCTATTCTACCCCTTCTATTATGGATGCCTTAAGGGAGGAGCCCACGGTTGAAGAGACAAGCGTAGTATCTGAGACTTCCCCGGATCAATATTCCACCAATGAAACAGTCTATCCGTTTTCGATACAGGAGTTGCTGGAAGCATGGAAAATCTTTGTTGAAAAGATTGATGCGCCTCAGTTAAAATCTGCTCTCGGTGCCCGCGAACCTGTTATTCTGGATGATTGGCAGATCGAATATGAACTCGATACCGAACTTCAGTTAAACCGGCTTGCACTTGACTTAAAACCAAAGCTACAGGGTTATTTGCGGCACCATTTTCGAAATGAAGCAATTGAAATTCAGTTTAAGGTGTCCGAAAATGCCAGCCAGCGTTCCAATATTCCCTATACCGATGCCGAAAGGTGGGCTTTATTGGTCGAGAAGTATCCGCCACTTGCCGGTTTAAAAGCAAAATTTGGCTTGGATTTTGAACATTTTTAACTTTCAGGGCTTATATTAACACAATGAAACTACTATAACCGCTCTATAATTTTCACTGTCATAATATTAATTTGATGTTCAATAGTTTATAAAATAAAATTGTTTCAATGGAAAAAATTAAAGTACTTAATCCTGTAGTGGAACTCGACGGGGACGAAATGACCCGAATCATCTGGAAAATGATCAGAGAACAATTGATTCTCCCTTTTCTGGATATTGACATTAAATATTATGATTTAGGTATTGAGCATCGCGATGCTACCGACGATAAGGTAACTGTGGATGCTGCATATGCGATTAAGAAATATCACGTTGGTATTAAGTGCGCAACAATCACTCCTGATGAAGCGCGCATGACCGAATTTGGTCTGAAGAAAATGTATAAATCGCCTAACGGAACCATCCGCAATATTCTTGATGGAACTATCTTTCGCGAACCAATTGTAGTAAAGAATGTGCCCCGACTTATTCCGCAATGGACAGCACCAATTGTGATTGGCCGTCATGCCTTTGGAGATCAATATCGTGCAACTGATATTGTAGTCGATCGTGCAGGAAAACTGACAATGACCTTTACGCCAGATGATGGTTCGGGAGCACAACCTCATGACGTATATCATTTCGATGGACCAGGTGTAGCACTTTCGATGTACAATACCGAAGCTTCGATTAGGGGGTTTGCACACGCCTGCTTCAAAATGGCACTCACCAAAAAATGGCCGCTTTACCTTTCAACCAAAAACACAATTCTGAAGAAATATGACGGCTTTTTCAAAGATGTCTTCGAAGAGATATTTTTGAATGTTTATAAACCACAATTTGATGCTGCCGGTATTACCTACGAGCATCGCCTGATTGATGATATGGTAGCCTCTTCATTAAAATGGAATGGTAATTTTATTTGGGCATGTAAAAATTATGATGGAGATGTCCAGTCGGATACAGTCGCTCAGGGATTTGGTTCGCTTGGCCTGATGACTTCCGTTTTATTGACACCAGATGGCGATACAATGGAGGCAGAGGCAGCTCACGGAACGGTGACCCGGCATTACAGGGAGTACCAGAAAGGACGACCAACTTCCACTAACCCAATCGCGTCAATTTATGCATGGACACGTGGTCTTGCATTCCGTGGAAAATTAGACAATAATCAACCTTTGATCGATTTTTCACTGTTGCTCGAAAAAGTTTGTGTCGACACCGTTGAATCGGGAAAAATGACCAAGGATCTTGCGCTTTCGGTCTATGGCGACAAATTGAAACCTGAACATTATCTTTCAACTGAACTGTTTATGGATGAATTGTCGAAGTTGCTGAATAACAGAATGGGTAATTAATTTGAATCAATTTTTAGGATTTTTTCCTTTTGGATTGTTTATCTTGAAATACAATAATTTTAAAATGAGGAATTATGATAAAAAAAGCAGTAGATGTTGCTCTGAATGAGCAAATAAACGCTGAGTTTCATTCAGCTTACTTGTACTTGTCGATGTCAGCCTATTTCCTGTCCGAAGGTCTGGCTGGTTATGCAAACTGGATGCGTATTCAATATCAGGAAGAGCTTACCCACGCAACCCGGTTCTTCGATTATGTGAACGAACGCGGTGGAGTTGTTAAACTCACACCTATCGGGGAAGTTCAGGTTGATTTTTCGGGAGTTGTTGACGTTTTCGAAAAAACTTTGATTCACGAAAAGATTGTTACCGGACTGATTGATCGGTTAATGGAAATTTCGATCAAGGAAAGTGACCATGCAACGAAGAGTTTTCTTCAGTGGTTTGTCGACGAGCAGGTTGAAGAAGAGGCCAATGTTGATCAAATCCTTCGCAACCTCAAATTGATCAAAGGCGAAGGTCAGGGGATGTTAATGATGGATCGCGAGATGCAGACACGTGTATTTGTAGATCCGTTTGCAGGTGCAAAGGCGTGATTATAAATTGATCGTCGATTTAAACTTTACATCAGCCGAAATATTGATTTTTGTTCGATGTCATTTGAATTTACAGATTTAAAAGGGTAGGTGTTTCACTTACCCTTTTTTTTATGAGTTTTATTCATTCACGATACACCATAAAGCATTCGTTAAAAAGATTTCGGTACTTACAACTTTTGAGTTACATTTGTGCGTGAATGTTTATTTAGATATTAATCATACAACATACAAGTAATGTCATTTTTATTAAACGTACTTTCCAGCTTTTTTGGGAACAAATCACAAAAAGATATTAAAGAATTAATGCCTGTTTTACAGACGATTAAACAAGAATATCTGCGGTTCCCAAATTTAAGCAACGACGAGCTAAGAGAAGAAACTGTAAAGCTTAAACTTAAGATCCGCGATTACATCAAGGCCGAAGAAGAAGAAATAGAATCGCTAAAAGCACAGGCCGAAAGTGGTGAAATTCCAATCGAAGAGGGTGAAAAATTATACGACAGGGTTGATAAGCTCGAAGAGATCATTCTTAAAAAGATAGAAGAGATACTGAATGAGGTGCTTCCGATTGCTTTTTCAATTGTGAAAGATACGGCACGCCGGTTTATGGAGAATGAAACGATTGTTGTGACTGCCACAGACTTTGATCGTGAACTCGCAATTACTAAAGATTTTGTCGTAATCGATGGTGATAAAGCGATTTATAAGAATGAGTGGGTTGCAGGCGGTTCCGTACAAAAATGGAACATGCTTCACTACGATGTGCAGCTTATTGGTGGTATTGTACTTCATAGCGGAAAAATTTCGGAAATGGGTACAGGTGAAGGAAAAACACTTGTTGCAACACTTCCTGTGTTTCTTAATGCGCTTGCAGGCCGTGGCGTTCACCTTGTAACTGTGAATGATTACCTGGCAAAACGTGACTCCGAATGGATGGGACCGATTTACCAATTCCATGGTATATCTGTCGATTGTATCGATAAACATCAACCCAATTCTACCGAAAGAAGAAAAGCTTACGACGCAGATATTACTTTTGGTACCAATAATGAATTTGGTTTCGATTACTTGCGCGACAATATGGCGGTAAGTCCGGCAGACCTTGTACAGCGTAAACACCATTATGCGATCGTCGATGAGGTTGACTCGGTTTTGATCGATGATGCCCGTACGCCGTTGATTATTTCAGGTCCGGTTCCAAAAGGGGAAAATCAATTGTTTGATGAATTGAAGGCACCCGTTGAACGATTGGTAAAAGCACAGCGCGATCTGGTTAACCAGTTTTTGGTAGAAGCAAAAAAGAAAATAGGTTCATCAAACAGTAAAGAATCCGAAGAGGGTGCACTCGCACTTTTCCGCGCATATAAAGGACT
The DNA here is from genome assembly GCA_010906965.1 of Mariniphaga sp. Classification (GTDB taxonomy): domain Bacteria; phylum Bacteroidota; class Bacteroidia; order Bacteroidales; family Prolixibacteraceae; genus JAAFHB01. Next base: position 15,756 of record JAAFHB010000014.1, read on the forward strand.
TCCCAAACATAAACCGCTGATCAGGTTTACGAGTGAAGAGGGAAATAAGGCGAAGATGCTGAAGGTCGAGAATTTCTACATGGCTGACAACAACAAGAACATGTATATTGCTACCGATCCGCTCTTTTTTGTGATTGAGGAAAAATTGAATTCAATTGAATTAACGGATAATGGAATAGATATTCTATCGAAAGACAATGAAGATAATGGTTTCTTTGTCCTTCCGGATGTTGGAGCTGAAATAGCCGATATTCAAAACAATAAGGATTTGACAGAGACCGACCGTCTCGAGAAGAAAGATGTTCTCTTGCAGAATTTCGCGGTCAAATCTGAACGTGTTCATACTGTAAATCAATTGTTAAAAGCATATACAATGTTCGAGAAGGATATTGAATATGTGCTGATTGATGGCAAGGTTAAGATTGTTGATGAGCAAACCGGTCGTATTATGGAAGGACGCCGCTACTCTGATGGTCTGCACCAGGCAATCGAAGCGAAAGAACGTGTTAAAGTGGAGGATGCTACCCAGACTTTTGCAACCATCACACTTCAGAATTATTTCCGCATGTACCACAAACTGTCGGGGATGACCGGCACTGCCGAGACAGAAGCAGGTGAGCTCTGGGATATCTATAAACTGGAGGTTGTGGTAATCCCAACAAATCAGCCTGTGATCCGTAAAGATCACGAAGACTACGTTTACAAAACAAAGAAAGAAAAATACAATGCCATTATTGACGAGATCGTCAGGCTGAATAAATTAGGTCAACCAATGCTTGTGGGAACCACCTCGGTGGAGATCTCGGAATTATTGAGCCGAATGTTGCAAATGCGTGGTATTAAGCACCAGGTTTTGAATGCTAAACTCCATCAACACGAAGCTGATATTGTAGCTGAAGCTGGTAAATTGGGGATGGTGACCATCGCTACCAACATGGCAGGTCGTGGTACCGACATCAAGCTGACGCCCGAAACACGTGCCCTGGGTGGTTTGGCCATCATTGGTACAGAAAGACATGAGTCACGACGCGTCGACCGCCAGTTGCGCGGACGTTCAGGTCGTCAGGGTGACCCGGGATCTTCACAGTTCTTTGTCTCGCTTGAAGATGATTTGATGCGCCTTTTCTCGTCAGGCAGGATTGTCAGCATTATGGATAAGCTTGGCTTGAAAGACGGCGAAGTGATACAGCACTCAATGATTTCCAAGTCGATTGAGCGTGCACAGAAAAAGGTGGAAGAGAATAACTTCGGAATACGTAAACGTTTGCTTGAATACGATGACGTAATGAACTCACAACGCGAGGTCATCTATAAAAAACGACGTCATGCATTGTTCGGAGAACGTATCGAAGTCGATATTCTCAATATGATCTTCGATATGTGCGAAACAATTACCGAGATCCATCAACCAAACGGAAAAGATGGATACGAAGATTTCAGGCTCGATCTGATCCGTTCGTTATCACTCGATTCGCCGGTTACTGACGATGAATTAGGTGAAATGAAACCGGATGATATCAGTGATAAAATCTACCATGCATCTATTGGGAATTTCACGCGCCGGTCGCAGGCAATTTCTAAACAAGCATGGCCGGTTATTAAGAATGTGTATGAGACCAAATCGCATGTTTACAACAATATCGTAGTTCCTATCAGCGATGGTATCCGGTTATTCAATATTGTTACAAACCTTGAGAAAGCATATAAAACACAGGGACTTGATCTTACAAAATCGTACGAGAAGCAGGTAATTCTTGCAACCATCGACGAGCACTGGAAAGAAAACCTCCGCGAGTTGGATGAATTGCGTACTTCGGTTCAGAATGCTTCGTACGAACAGAAAGATCCGTTATTGATCTACAAACTCGAATCGTTTAACCTGTTCAAGGCGATGATGGAGCGGGTGAATAAAGGGGTTGTATCTACTTTGATGAAAGGTCAGATTCCAATCAGTGATCCTGATCAGGTTCGTGAAGCACCAACAGTTGGCCATCATGCCGACCGTTCGAAATACCGCGAAGAGAAGAGTGATGCTTCCGGACATGCACCTGCCGAAAAAGCAGATGAGAAACCAGTACATGTACAACCAGTGCGGGTGACTCCAAAAGTTGGCAGGAATGAACCTTGTCCTTGCGGTAGCGGTAAGAAGTTCAAGAACTGCCACGGTCACGGGTTAGTAGATTAAAGAAGAAAATTAACAATTAGCAATTCAAAATTCTTAATTGTTTATTCGTAATTCATAATTCATAATTCGTAATTATATCTCATGAGTACACTTTTAGCGATTCACTGGAATGCCAGTCCTGAACTTTTTAGTCTCGGTCCGATATCAATCCGTTGGTATGGTTTGATGTTTGCTTTGGGTTTTCTTTTTGGATTCTCGATCCTGACTAAAATGTTTAAATACGAAGGATCGAATCCCGAGTGGGTTGAGAAGCTTTTTGTGTATGTAATTATTGCAACCATCGTTGGCGCCCGTTTGGGACATGTGTTTTTTTATGGCTGGGAATATTATTCCCAACATCTTATGGAAATAATTCTCCCGATAGCAAAAGTGGGTGACGGATATAAATTTGTAGGTTTTCAGGGGCTTGCCAGTCATGGCGGTGCCTTTGGAATTCTTCTCGCGGTCATTATTTTTTCGAAAAGGGTTACCAAAGGCCCTGTCTTATGGACGCTCGACCGCCTTTTGGTTCCGGTTGCACTTGTTGGTGCGATGATCCGTACCGGAAACCTCATGAATTCCGAGATTTATGGTGTAGCTACCAGCTTACCATGGGGATTTATTTTCGACCGGAACAATGAAACGATTGCCAAACATCCGACAATGATTTATGAAGCGCTCTGCTATTTAATCACATTCGGATTGATGATGTATTTCTATTATAAGAAGAATGGGATGAAGGATCGGACCGGTTTCCTTACCGGCGTCTTCTTTATCGGCATCTTTTTCTCACGCTTTATGATCGAATTTGTGAAAGAGAACCAGGAAGCATTCGAGAACGGCATGGCGCTGAATATGGGACAAATACTTAGTATCCCGTTTATAATCGCCGCAATATGGTTGCTTTATCATTCGCTGACACATCCACCGGTCGTTTACACAAACCAGATAAAGAAATAGTATTTTTTCTAAATATTTATATTCGGAATTATGAAAACAACACAATCGAGAAGGAATTTCTTAAGAATGTCGGCAACCAGCGCATTAGGCGCTTTTGCTTTGACACAGTATTCTTTTAAAGCTGCTGCAGAATCTGCTTCGGCAGCTGTTGACCCCAAAACTTTCGGCATTGGTCTTCAGTTGTATACAATACGTGACGCCATGGCAAAAGATATTCCGGGATCATTGAAAAAGATATCCGATATCGGAATCAAAAACCTAGAACTTGCGAGTTATTCAAATGGAAAATTCTATGGTTACGAACCTTCTGAATTTAAGAAGTTGGTAAATGGCCTTGGAATGGATATTATAAGCAGCCATACACAGGTTGAAGCTTTAGGCATTACACTCGACAATGCAAAGAAAATGGCAGAAGACCATGCCAAAATCGGTGTAAAATATTGCATCCAGCCTTGGGTAGTTGAAGAAGCCCGCACAACACTCGACAGTTATAAAAAAATGACTGCTGAGTGGAACAAAGTAGGTGGCATCATGAAAGAACACAATATTCAGTTTGGCTATCACAACCACAATTTCGAATTCGACAAGGTGGAAGGCAAGATTCCTTACTATGACATCTTTATGGTTGAATTAGACAAAGATCTTGTCACGATGGAACTCGATCTTTTCTGGGCAACTAAAGCGGGCCAAAACCCGGTTGAGATGTTCAAAAAATACCCGGGCAGGTTCCAACTCTTTCATATGAAGGACATGTTTACAAAGGAAGCACCATTTTACAAACCTGCCACAAACGACTTCGCCCCTGTTGGTGCTGGTCTTATCGATTTCAAGGAAATACTGGCTGCCAAAGAGATCGCAGGAATGAAATATTTTTTCGTTGAACAGGACTCTACAAAGGATGGTAAACCGTTTGAAGCAATTCAAACCAGCGTTACAAATCTGACCACCAAACTTCTCAAATAAAAGGAGGTTTTATTTTACGGCGAGGCTGTCTAAAATATTTGAGATTAGACAGCCTCTGCTTTTGAATAAAATAGCATTGGAAATGGCAAAGATTGAAATTATCAGGGGCGATATTACCCGTCTAAATGTTGATGCTATTGTAAATGCAGCAAACCGCTCGCTCTTAGGCGGCGGCGGTGTCGACGGAGCAATTCATCGTGCGGCAGGACAAGAGTTGCTTGAAGCTTGTGAATTGCTCAACGGCTGTGATACGGGTGATGCAAAAATGACCCCCGGTTTTAAACTAACAGCGAAGCATGTCATTCATACCGTAGGACCGGTTTGGAATGGCGGGAAGAACCGCGAAAAAGAGATGCTTGCCTCATGTTACCGGCAAAGCCTCCAAATCGCTTCCAATAACAGCATCCGTACAATTGCTTTTCCCAATATTAGCACAGGCGTTTACGGTTTTCCTAAGCAGGAAGCAGCATTCATTGCATATGAAACAGTCCAATTATTCTTGACAGATCATTCTGAAATAGAAAAAGTTATATTTTGCTGCTTTGACGAAGAAAACCTGAGTACTTATAACAATATGGTCTGCAATAAAGCAATCATTATAAGCGTTCAATCGGCCACAGAGATTGAAATAGTCGCTGATCTGGCAACAACCATCTGGAATGAATATTACGTTCCGATCATTGGCAAGGAACAGGTAAATTATATGATAAAAAATTTTCAGTCAGCGGAAGCAATTGGAAGACAAATCAAGACCGAAAAACAGGAGTATTACCTAATTTATCATCTTGCAGAACCTTCGGGTTACATCTGCATTAAGCCAACCGGGGATGACTTATTTCTCAGCAAGTTCTATATAATCAAGGAAAAAAGAGGTGCCGGATTGGGGAAAACGGGATTGAATTTCATTATTAGCAGAGCAAAAGAGCTCGGCGCAAATGCTATTACGCTTACTGTCAACAAAAATAATATCAATAGCTTAAAGGCATACGACAAATTGGGATTTAAAAATACCGGTTCCGTTGTTGCAGATATCGGTGCAGGCTTTGTGATGGACGACTATACTATGAGGCTTGACATTAAAAGCAACAGCCCTTCGAGGGTCTGACAAAGACCGCCCGAAGGGCTGTTACAACTGCCCGAAGTGTTTGGTTATGTAGTTAGTCAAATAATTCACTAAGGCTTCCAAAATAATCTGACTCCCATCCCTCAACCATATTATCATATGCGTCATCGGGAATATTGGTCTGGTGAACTTCAACATTGGTTCCGCTTTTATCAGGATGTAGCTTAATCGTAACTACCGAGTCAGATTCCTCGCCAAAAAACCATTGCTGAACAATTTTTTGGTTGGGAATAAACTCCACGTTGCGGCCTACTATCTCGCCATCCCAAAGTGAAAAATCACTTCCCGGTTCAGTACTCATGACGGCTGGCTCGCCCGACCATATTTCGATCATCACGGGATTGGTAAGGGCATTGTATAAATCAGCTGGTGAAGCGTCTAACCTAAAATATTTCTTGAAATCTTTCATTTTGTTTATTAAATCATTCCGTTCAAAAATAGATAAATTCGATGCGATCTCAAAATGTATAGATAAAGAAAAGCCGAAAGAAAATCTTCCGGCTTTTCTTTAATGCTTTTTACTTGTCAGAATCTGTAAGATAACCCGATCGTTAATAGCTCTTTAAATTGCCATTTTGGTTTGCGTCCAATTTCCAGACCACTGGGATCAAGAATCGGAAATTTAGTGTTGTAATCGTAAATCAGCTGTGTCATAATTCTTGCATTAATCAAACGATTAACACGCATGATGAGTATCTGCTCCCACTCAAAAGCAAATTTCTGAAAAGTGTACCTGTAATTATTGAAAAATTCGCCCTTGGTTTCGTAGGTTATATTCTCGCTAAGCTCCTGACGCCAGAATGCCTTGACGATAATACCTGGCTCCCAAAGCTTCTTTTTTCCGGGTTCCAAGCCATATGTTGACGGATCAATCATGGTCGTATCGTTTACATAAGTGGTTTTAGAAGTGAATGGGGCAAGAAAGAGTGAGAAATTCTTATTAGGTTTATAATCAAGACCGACAGACATTGTAAGGTATCCTGGTGACATAAACGCCGAAATCGGTTTCGACATTTCGGGATAAGTATATCCCTTTGCAACCTGGGTCCTGAAGTTTCCCTCAGCAGAATAATACCATTTTTTAAAGGCGGAATAACCAAAACGACTTTGGAACTCAATTTTATCATCATTCTTTTCTAAACCCCTCGTTTTGGTTTTGCTGATTCCATACCTGAATTCACCGCTATTCTCCCATTTTACTTTATCCTTCGAGTAATTTGCATCGTACTTACTCATTATTAACAGTGCCAATGCACTTTCGCCACCTTTTGCCCAGTTCGATAAGGAAGTCTGCGTAAACCCAACCGATCCATTTCCTTTTAAAGTCCAGGCGGGATAAACAATTTTATTCATTTTTACTTTGCGTAACTTCCTGTCAAGTTCCTTTTCGTCAAAAGTTATGGAGCGGCTTTGAGTTTCGGAAAACCGTGTCAGTTTAATCCCATCATCAATTACTAATTTTAACTCTCCCTTTCCATTGCTGACCAATACAACACTGAGTGAATCGTTCTGTGCATTTTTAAGGAACATTCGGATCGGGGCCATCGGACGATTGGCTGTCCATAGTTGAGTTTTTTCATCACTCAGGTTAACCAGCCGGACCAATGCTGAATCAGCCTCGGCATGGATTTTAAGATAGCGTAATGCAATCTTCAGCGAATCATTCGCAGTGCTGACGGCTTTATCGTTGTATTCAGCCAAAATACGATAGTTGTGTGCTTCAACCGACTTCTTATAATTCACGATTCTTAAATCAGCCTGCTCCGAAATGTATTCGTTCCGATAGGAGAAAATTATTCTTTCGCGCCAGCTGTTCAAAACAGAATCGTTAAATACCGTCCGATAGGAAGTAAATAGCTCATATCGGGCCGAATCCATCGCGGAACCAGTCATGGTTGGTGAAAACTGCATTGCTGCAATCCTGATATTCATATTCGTCACAAATTCAGGGGGCAAATCATTTTGTTTTGTTCCCCATAAAATTTCAGGATTTCCTTCAGGAACATTGGGCGCCTTCAAAAGTTCATTCTCCAATCGCACTACTGGTACAATTATTTTTGCAATATTCAGACTATCAAGCACTTTTTTCCGAATAGTTTCTGTCCCTTTTTTGATATCATCTTCCGATAAGTAGCCGCTTATTCCTTTAATATTTCGAATATCCTGCGGACGTCTGTCCAAAAGGTAACCCACTTTATCGTCACTTAATAACCGTTCTATGTTAACCACTACGGTATCTAAAGGATCATTTTCGGCATAATTCAGTACGCCCTGAATTGGTTTCTTGTAATTACGATCTGTCAGGTACCATTCGCCACCGGAATAGAGCAGTTTATTCAGATAATCAACGCTCCACTTCAATGAGTCTCCAATTTGGTTTCCGGCATTCATTTCCTTTTCGGGAATCAGGCTATTTAGGTTAACAGCCAGCAATTCTCCGGGAAAGATAACCATCGAATTGATAATAAATAATAGAATTACAGTTTTTCTGATCATCATTAACATCTTTGTGATTTCTAAAAGACAAAAATAGGTAAAAGGGACTTATATTTGAACCCTTAAACTGAAGTTGGGGATTTAATCCAATCTGAAAACCGGCTTTTCAAAATATAGCAATGACCAAACCGTGTTTTTTATTCCTTATTTTCAATTTATTAGCATCATTTAGCAGCAACGCTCAACAAAACAATCTATTTTTCGATTTTGCAGGTGGGGGAGGACGATTATACCCACATCACCCCGAAATGAGACTTTTCGCTGGTCCCGTTTCTTTTTTAAACGCACGATTGGGATTAAAAACACGGGGACAGAAAGAATGGCAACGAGTTTACAATTATCCCGAAATAGGCATTGGGCTATCGCGCAATTATTTAACATCTAAATCATTAGGAAATCCAACCGCTGTTTATTCATTCATATACCTGCCATTGTTACCAGATTCAAAATTAAAACTCAATCTTGGAACGCATCTTGGCTTCGCCTGGGGATTCAATCCATACAATGAGCAAAACAAAATAAACATCGCAATTCGCTCTAAATGTTCAGCTTATTTCTCTTTAAATCTCAATGCCTCCATCAAAATAGGTCAAAACTTCGACATACTCTTCGCTGCTGGCGGATATCACTATTCGAATGGGAATATGAAGAAACCAAACAAAGGAATCAACATGCTGGGGGCGGAAACAGGACTGCGTTATTCCCTTCCGAAATCCGACACTGAACTAAATACTGAATCTGTTGAACCCATCGTAAAAAGCTCATCAGTTATGGTATTTACATCGTGGAGCGTAAAATACGAGGCCACTTATAGCAGACAATATTCCGCCGGAACTTTCAGTACAGGCTTTTACCATACAATAAGTCACAAAAGCAGGCTGAGCACAGGAATTGACCTGTTTTATGATGAAGGGACCCTTTACTTTACTGATAAGGAGAATCTCCCGAAAAATACACTTGCAGTTGGACTTTTTGGCGGTCACGAACTCACGTTTAACCAATTGTCAATTGTAGCGCAACTTGGCATTTATCTTCGGAACCCCAGTCCAAATGATCCGTTTTATTACGAACGGCTCGGACTTCGCTATATTATTGCAAAGCGGATCATACCTTCTTTAACCCTTAAAGCACACGAGTTTAAAGTCGATTTTATAGAATGGGGATTAGGTTTTGTACTGTGGAAATCTTAAAAATGACTAAAAATCGGAGTATAGAAAAGAATGCAGTTACAAAATTCCGGGGATGTCATTTTAGCACAAAATTGTTCTGCCTTTCATCCTGATTATTGTTGTCAGACTTTATCCTTTACCCTTTTCACTTTAACCTTCTTCATCCTTTTCCACTTTATTATTCGTATTACCATACTGTTAAGCCTGCTTACCTGATGAACCATAGCCGTAAGGGAGGCTTCTTATTCGCCTGAAATTACTATCTTTGCAAAAATTTAGGAATTATTACAAGCATAATGGCACATAAATCAGGATTTGTAAATATAATCGGGAATCCAAACGTAGGAAAATCAACTTTGATGAACGCGATGGTAGGCGAAAAACTTTCGATCATTACTTCGAAAATGCAGACTACTCGTCACCGTATCAAAGGGATTGTCAATGGAGAGGATTTTCAGATTGTTTACTCCGACACTCCCGGGATTTTAAAACCAGCTTATAAACTTCAGGAATCGATGCTCGGTTTTGTAAATACGGCTTTGGTTGATGCCGATGTTTTATTGTATGTGACCGATGTAGTGGAGGATTTTTCGAAAAATGCCGATTACCTCGAAAAAATTAAATCGGCAGAAGTTCCTGTCATTGTGCTAATTAATAAAATAGACCTTACTGATCAGGAAAATCTGATCAAGTTGGTTGGAAAATGGAGAGAACTTATTCCCAATGCCGAAGTTATGCCGATTTCTGCGAAGGAGAAATTCAATCTTGATTATGTTTTTAAGCGGATCCTCGCGAACCTTCCTGAAGGTTCTCCGTTTTTTCCAAAAGATGAACTCACCGACCGAAATGAGCGGTTTTTCGCGCAGGAAATTATTCGCGAAAAAATCCTGTTGTTTTACGACAAGGAGATTCCCTATTCTGTTGAAATCGAAGTAGAAGAATTCAAAGATGAACCAAATTTACTAAGCATCAGGGCTGTTATTAATGTAGCCCGCGACACACAAAAGGGGATTATCATCGGACATCAGGGGAAAGCGCTCAAAAGAGTCGGAACGGAAGCTCGTTTAGATATGGAAGAGTTTTTTGGGAAGAAAGTGTTTTTAGAGACGTACGTTAAGGTCGCAAAAGACTGGCGCGATAAAGAGAGCCAGTTACGTAATTTCGGTTACGAGATTCAATAAAAAGAAAAATCAGATAATGAGTAGTATAGTAGCAATCGTCGGTAGACCTAACGTTGGGAAATCGACTTTTTTTAATCGTTTAACAGAATCGCGTGCCGCAATTGTCGATGACATGCCTGGCGTAACACGTGACCGGAATTACGGAAAATCAATATGGAACGGTGTTGAGTTTTCTGTCATTGATACAGGAGGTTATGTATCGGGATCGGATGATGTGTTCGAAGAGGAGATTCGCCGTCAGGCAAATCTTGCCATACAGGAAGCCGATGTGATTGTTTTCATTGTGGATGTAGAGAGCGGATTGACTGAACTTGATGAGTCAGTCTATGATTTACTCCGCAGAAATAGAAAACCGGTCGTCACAGTAGTTAATAAAGTCGATAATCATCAGCGCAGTTTAGATGCCAACGAGTTCTATTCATTAGGCATTGAAAAACTCTTTTGTGTATCGTCTATCAATGGTTCCGGAACGGGTGACCTGCTCGACGAAATCGTAGACCTTCTCCCTAAAGTGGAAGAAACAGAAGTTGATGAGTCGATTCCAAGGATCGCTGTGGTTGGACGACCAAATGTTGGCAAATCATCAATAATCAACACCTTAGTTGGGGAGGATCGTCATATTGTTACCGATGTGGCCGGTACAACGCGTGATGCAGTTGCACAGCACTACAATAAATTCGGTCATAATTTTATTCTTGTTGATACTGCAGGATTGCGTAAGAAGACAAAAGTTGCCGAGGATGTTGAGTTCTATTCGGTAATGCGGTCGGTTCGTACAATTGAAGATTCGGATGTTTGTGTCCTTGTTCTTGATGCAACACGTGGCGTTGAAGGTCAGGATGTTACCATTTTTCACCTTATACATAGAAATAAGAAAGGAATAGTTGTAGTTGTGAATAAATGGGACCTTATTGAAAAGGACAACAGCACAATGAAGAATTTCGAGAATGATATCCTTGAAAAGTTCGCCCCGGTCACTGATATTCCGATTGTTTTTACCTCTGCTCTTACGAAACAACGCATTCTAAAAATCCTCGAAGAAGCGATGATGGTTTTCGAAAACAGGAACCGACATATCGCAACTTCGAAGCTAAACGAATTGCTTTTGGGATTTATTGAGGCTTATCCACCACCAGCATACAAGGGAAAATATATTAAAATAAAATATATTACGCAGTTGCCGACAAAAATTCCAAGTTTCGCCTTCTTTTGCAACCTTCCTCAATACATCAGAGATCCTTACAAAAGATACCTCGAAAACAAAATACGTAGTAATTTCAATTTCAAAGGAATTCCTATACAGCTCTATTTCAGACAAAAATAGAAAAGAGGAAGCAATAGGCTGTTGGCATTTGAATGTACAGACGCGATTAATCGCGTTTCTTCTTGCTTTCATCCTCCCTCCCCATAATCAAATATTTAGAATATTACGCAATAATTTCTAAATAATTCGTAACTTTGCGCAACTTTTCCCAAACAGGGAATCGGATTTTTTTAAGATAATAATAAGTCGGGTAAATTGGTTCATTAGATAGCTATAACGCCCGCCACAAAACACAGATGATGCAATTTAATGAAATGGGTCTCGACCCCAGAATCCTAAAGGGGATTCAAGAAATGGGCTTCGAACAACCTTCGCCAATTCAGGAACAGTTTATCCCCTTATTCCTGACAAAACCCACCGACATTGTAGGACTTGCGCAGACCGGAACCGGCAAAACTGCGGCTTTTGGTCTCCCAATACTACAGGTTATTGATCCCAAAAAGAGAGTTCCACAGGCACTGATAATTAGTCCGACTCGTGAACTTTGCGTTCAAATTGCGAGAGAAATTTCGGATTACGCAAAATACTTGCCCGATATTTCAATCGTTCCAATTTACGGAGGAGCTGATATTGGCACGCAGCTAACAGCCTTACGCAAAGGTGTACATATCATTGCCGCTACTCCAGGTCGTTTACACGACATGATCCGTAAAAACAAGGTCGATCTTTCGCAGGTTACCATTTTAGTACTTGACGAAGCCGACGAAATGCTGAACATGGGTTTTCAGGAAGATGTTGATGCAATTCTTGAAAAAACGCCAAAAGAAAAGAACACCCTTCTTTTTTCGGCTACAATGCCAAAAGAGATCGCAGCAATTGCAAAAAATTACATGACCAACCCTATAGAAATTGCTGTAGGGAAAAAGGGTAGCGGTGCTGAAAATGTTGAGCACATCTATCATATGGTTCATGCTAAAGACAGATATTCTGCGCTTAAACGCGTTATGGACTTTGTGCCAGATATTTATGGAATCGTATTTTGCCGTACCCGTGCAGAAACAAATGAGATTGCTTCGCAGTTGATTCAGGATGGATATAGCGCAGAAGCACTTCACGGCGATTTAAGTCAGGCTCAACGCGATTATGTGATGGATAAATTCCGTACTAAAGGAGTTCAGATGCTGATCGCAACCGACGTGGCAGCACGCGGAATCGATGTAAACGACCTCACGCATATTATCAATTACAATTTGCCTGACGATATCGAGAATTATACCCACCGTAGCGGCCGTACCGGTCGTGCTGGAAAATCGGGAATCTCGATCTCTATCATTCACATGAAAGAACAGGGCCGAATTCGAATGATTGAAAAAGGAATCGGAAAAAAATTCCTGCGCCAGCCAGTTCCGACTGGTAAAGTGATTTGCGAAAAACAACTCATGTACCTGATTGACAAATTAGAGACGGTCAGCATCAATGAAGAGGAGATTGAACCATTTCTTCCATCGGTGTATTCAAAATTGGAAGCGCTTTCAAAAGAAGATCTTATCAAACATTTTGTATCTCTCGAGTTTAACCGTTTTATTGAATATTACGGCAATACCCCCGATCTGAATGCACCCGATACGCATGAAAGAGGAGGAAGAGACAGTCGTGACGGACGTGATGGCCGCGAAAGTCGTGACGGGCGCAGAAGTTCTTCTGAAGGATTGACTCAATTCAGGCTTAACGTTGGTTTATCACAAGGATTAATTCCCAAAGATATTATCACCTTTGTGATTGATGCAACCGGAAGCAGGAATGTCGAAATCGGCAAGATTGAGCTGTTCAAAACACATGCTTTGGTTGAAATCGATTCGCAGGCAGCCAATGCCTTCCTGAAAAATAGTCGCGGAATGAACTTCCGTGGATCATTCTTTGATGCCGAAGTTAGCATTCCGGGCCGCGATAGCGGAGACCGAGGAGGTGACAGAGGCGGCGATAGAGGCGGAGACCGTGGAGGCGATATTCGTGGACGATTTGACCGTGGCTTCCGGAAACCAGAAGGTGGTGGTGAATTTAAACGCCGCGACAGAAAGAAAAGGTTTTAATAAACTCAACATATTTTAAGAAGCCGGAAAGCATATTGCCTTCCGGCTTTTTTTGACGAAACCTTTTTTTGACGATAACAGTTGATAACAAGAATGACAATGTTTTCTCAGACAGTAAACGATACAAACGAAAACCATCCTGACAAAAAGCGGATCAGGATTGCAGTTTCACTGTTCTATTTCAGCATGGGACTCTGTTTTGCCTCATGGGCAAGCCGTATTCCCGATATAAAAACAGCACTGTCGCTCAGTGATGCCGCATTCGGCACTATTTTATTTGCTTTGCCTGTCGGTCAGTTTTTGATGATGCCCTTCTCTGGTAAACTCGTAACTCATTTTGGAAGCAGCAAAGTAATCTTATTAGCAATGCCGGTTTATGCTCTGTGTCTTACAAATTTGGGACTTGCAACACATGGCTGGCACCTCGGAATTGGGCTCTTCCTGTTTGGTGTGTTTGGAAATATGTGCAATATCGCGGTTAATACACAAGGTATTGCAGCCGAGAAGATCTACGAGCGTCCAATTATGGCAGCATTCCATGGCGGATGGAGCGTTGCCGGATTTACAGGTGCCCTTGTCGGACTCGCTATGATTAACCTTAAGGTTCCGCCTTATTACCACTTTTGGATCGTCATCGGAATAGTTTCCGTAATAATCTTATTGAATTACCGGATGCTTGTAAAGGGGAAATCGGGTTCGGCAATGGCAGCGTCGAAAAAACGATTCTTCTCAAAACCCGACAGCACATTGCTGCAACTGGGTGTGATCGGGTTCTGTAGCATGGCCAGCGAAGGGGCTATGTTCGACTGGAGCGGGATCTACTTTAAAGATGTGGTTAAAGCACCCTCCTCGCTTGTAATTTTGGGTTATACTTCGTTTATGATCATGATGGCTTCCGGAAGATTTGTGGCCGACAGACTTGCCGCCCGGTTTGGCAGAAAGCATTTGCTTCAGGTCAGCGGTATCCTAATCTCATCCGGACTTTTTCTTTCTGTATTCTTTCCTTACCTGATCACTTCAACCATCGCGTTTATGATGGTCGGGCTGGGTGTTTCAAGCATTGTTCCATCCGTATACAGCGCTGCCGGAAAACATGCGACAATAGCACCTGGAATTGCATTGGCAACTGTTTCAAGTGTGAGCTTCCTCGGCTTCCTGATGGGTCCGCCCTTAATTGGTTATATTTCTGAGGCTGCCGGTTTGCGTTACTCATTTGGAGTTATCGGCATTTTTGGCATCTGCATCACCTTATTGGTTTCGAAGATTAAGGCGATGCACTGAAACGTTTTTATGTAATAAGGTTTCGCTTAAAGCCTCTAATACATATTTATTAATCGAAATGCCTCGCATTTTTGCGGAATTAGCAATTCGTCGGTGGAGCTCAGGGGTTAATCTTACATTGAAACTTCCCTTATAGCTCCTCTCCGGTGTAATATTATCGGCCTCAGAATCTAAAATTTAGAATGAAATAAGAAAGGATTCAACCTATATGGGTTAAATCCTTTCTCTAAAATTTGAAATATTCAGATAGTTAATCGTAACGGCTCTGTTTTATACTATCTTATCTGTGCCCCAACTTCGCGTTCGTAAACACTGATCAGGCGGTTCATCGTTTTTTCGATTTGTTTTTCGTTCAATGTTTTTTCTTCATCCTGAAGAATAAAACTTACAGCATACGATTTCTTTCCTTCAGGCAGATTCGCACCTTCGTAAACATCGAAAATATTTACACTTCGCAGAATTTGTTTTTCCGCTTTGAATGCCAGTGCTTTAATTGTGCTGAACAACACTTCCTTGTCAATCAACAATGCCAGGTCACGTTTCACTTCCGGATATTTCTGAAGCGGCGTGTAGCTGGCTTTATGGTTTTTAATCGCTTTTAAAATGGCGGTCCAGCGAAGATTTCCATAAAAAACATCAGCACTGATATTCAGGCTTTTCAGAATTTTATTGCTTAAATAGCCGATTTGACCAATTATCACATTATTTAAACGGTATTCAAGACCTTCCGAAAAGATGTCGTTCGATATTGTTTCGATTGTACAATTTTCAATTGAAATACCTAGTCGTGAAAGGATATTCTCGACATTGGCTTTTAGTGTGAAAAAAGTGGTTGGCTCTTCCTTTACTTTCCAGTTTTCGGCCTCTTTCTTGCCCGTGATCCAAATTCCTATATGTTCTTCTTCGCTGTAATTTTTAACCGGATGGTTGTATGTTTTTGTTCCATCGAAATGATATACATTTCCGAATTCATAGAAACGAAGGTCTGCATTCCGGAAGTTCGTGTTACGGTTAATTGCTTCGAGACCGCCGAACAGGAGTGTCTGACGCATCCCGTTGAGGTCGGAACTCAATGGATTGAAAAGCAAAACTGTATTTTCTGATTTAAACGATTCGAGCTGATCGTAATAAGCCGCTTTTGTGAGCGAGTTGGACATGATTTCGTTAAAGCCCCTTGCGGTGAACATTTCTGAAATCAGGTTCTGCAATTTCATCTTATCGGGATGTGGCGCAAGCTGAATGGTCGATTTTGTTGATTTACAAGGCTCAACATTGTTGTAGCCATACACACGCAGAATCTCTTCAATGATATCAGCTTCCCTTTTAACATCCACCCTAAACGGAGGAACAGCAAGATGTAGTCCTTCAGGTGTCTCTTCTTTGATAATAATTTCGAGCGAACGAAGAATATTTTTAATGGTTTCCTTCGGAATCTCTTTTCCAATCAGACGGGTAATATTAGTATACGAAACTTCCACAGGGAAGAATTCTTGTATGGAAGGATCGGCAACGACGTCAACAATGTCGGAAGATATGGTGCCGCCGGCAATCTCTTTTATGAGCAAAGCGGCACGTTTCAATGCATACAAAGTTCCGTTTGGATCGACTCCACGTTCGAAGCGGAACGAGGCATCGGTATTTAATCCATGACGACGCGCTGTTTTTCGGATATACACGGGATTGAAATAGGCACTTTCGAGAAAAATGCTGGTCGTTTTCTCTTTTACGCCTGACTGAAGCCCGCCAAAGACGCCTCCAATACACATTGCTTCTTCAGCATTGCAAATCATCAGATCTTTATCCGACAATTCCCTTTCAACTCCGTCGAGTGTGACAAATTTTGTTCCGGCAGGAGGAGTTTTTACAATCACCTGGCCGCCTTTTACTTCTGCAGCATCAAACGCATGAAGCGGTTGACCGGTTTCGTATAGTACGTAGTTGGTAATATCGACAATGTTATTGATCGAACTTTGACCAATTGCTTTGAGCCTGTTTTTCAGCCAATCGGGTGATTCTTTAACCGTCACATCCGAAATGGTCAATCCGCTATAACGGTGACAAGCCTCAGGATTCTCAATTTCCACCGAAATGGCAAGATTGCGGTTATCAATTTTAAAAGCATCAATACTTGGTCGTGTATAGTTAATTTGCTCTTTCTGACTCAGAAAGGCTGCAAGATCGCGTGCCACACCAATATGCGAAGCGCTGTCGATGCGGTTGGGGGTTAAATCTACCTCAAGGACAAAATCACTTTTAATATTGAAAAAATCGCTGGCAAGTGTTCCCGGTTTTGCATCCTGATTCAAAACCATGATGCCGTTATGGTCGTTTCCTATGCCTATTTCATCTTCCGCACAGATCATCCCCATCGAAACTTCGCCCCTGATTTTTGACTTTGTGATGGTAAATTGCTCATCGCCTTTATAAAGTACCGTTCCAACAGTGGCAATAACAACTTTTTGTCCTGCCGCAACATTGGGTGCCCCACAGACAATCGGAAGATTTTCGTCACCGCCAATATTGATGGTTGTGATACTTAAATGGTTGGAATTGGGATGCTTTTGGCATGTAACCACTTCACCTACAATAATTCCTTTTAATCCTCCTTTAATGGATTCAACTTCATCGACGCTTCCTGTTTCGAGTCCGAGTTGGGTAAGGGTAGCCGCAACTTCGGCAGGAGAGAGTTCCAGATTGATGTAATCTTTCAGCCAGCTGTATGAAATATTCATTTTTTAAATCTTCTGCATGATATTATAAGAGGTACAAAGGTAGGTAATTTAGGATCAATGCCCAAATTCGTAAGCAGACGACTCCTGTTACGACCCAAATGTTAACGTTGTTTTGCATTATTTATGATGGTATTTTGGGGATATCAAATTCAGAAAGAATACAAATTGACTTTTTTTTTCACAAAAATCAAAAAACTATTTTTTTGATTTATTGAATTATTATTTTGCACCTCGAAAACGAAAAGCAATTTAGGTGCTCTTAAAATTGTTAATTTATTAATTTATAATTTATTAGGCAAAACCTTAATCTATATATACGATGGCAATAATCAACAAACCACGGGTCGTAAAGGACTACGACAAGCTTCCACTAGATGTTCAGGGTCAAATAAAGCTGACCTATCCCCAGGGTTTTGCAGGAAATCTGATCACTTACATCAATGCAAAAGGGAAAGTAGTATCTGCTTTACCATACGAAACCGATGATCATTATTATCTGGTTCGGATGACACTTGAAGAGGCAAACAACATTGTCGAGAATGATGATGATTTTAATGACGATGGAATTCTGCGTGATGATTTTGCATTACAGGAGTTCGAAGGTCATGATGATGTTGATGAAGATATCAACGATATTCCGGATGATCTTCCAGAGGAAGAGGAAGAGGATGATGAAGTCTAATTGATGATATCGTTTTCGCTATTAAATATTTAGCCGGTAATTTACCGGCTTTTGTTTTTACCGCAGGTTTCCGGCTTGTCGTTGCTGGTCAGCGTATGCAATGATTTCATTTTTCATGTTAGGTATGAACCATTTAATTTCAGGATCGCGTCTGAACCATGTTAATTGTTTGCGGGCATATTTCCTTGAGTTTGCTTTGATCTTCTCTTTGGCTTCTTCAATTGTGATCTTACCATCGAAATAATCAAATAATTCGCGGTATCCTACTGTATTCAATGAGTTAAGACTACGGAATGGATATAATCCAATCGCTTCTTTTTCAATTCCTTCACTGAACATGGTATCTACTCGTTGATTAATCCGGTTGTACAAGACTTCGCGGTCGCGGTTGAGCCCGAGTTTGATAATTTGAAAAGGGCGCTTCTTTGTCTGGTTAATTCTGAAAGAGGAGTAGGGCTTGCCTGTCATCAAACAGATTTCAAGCGCATGAAGAATTCGTTTCGGATTTCTCAGGTCAACCTCGTTGTAATACACCGGGTCGTGGTATTTAAGTTCATTTCGCAAACTCTCGATTCCTTCAGCTTCCATTCGCGCCATAAGGGACCGGCGCAACTCGACGTCAACCTCAGGAAGATCATCGATTCCTTTGCAGAGGGCATCGATATACATCATTGATCCGCCTGTCATTAATACAACGTCCTTTTTTTGAAACAGCAGTTCAAGCCTTTCAAGAACTTCCACCTCAAATTTACTTGCATTGTAATAATCGTGTATGGAGTGAGACCGGATGAAATGGTGGTGAATCGTTTCAAGTGTTTGCTGATCCGGAACAGCCGTTCCAATACTCATTTCCTTGTAAATCTGTCGCGAATCGCAGGAGATAATTTCAGTATTGTAGTATTTGGCAATTTCAATACTCAGGTCAGTTTTGCCTACACCTGTTGGTCCAAGAAGAATAAGAAGCGTTTTCGGCATTCAAAAGCAAGGTTAAAGGTTTAGGGGATAAGGTGAAAGTCAAATGATTAAAAACACGAGAAAATATTTTGAAAAAAGAATAAATCGATTTCTACGAATGCGTTGACCTTTATTCTTTTAACTATAACCTTCATCTTATTTCCCTAAAGGACTTCACCCATTTCTCCATAAATCATGTTCAAGTCTTCGAGCTCGCCAAAGTCAGTAAAAGCATTCTGTAATTCAGAATCTTCACTCGCAAGTAAATCAGTATCATAGTGATTCGTTGAACTCTGTAACGGGGCCAATCCTCTATTAAAGGTTACTACTGGGGTATTTAGTTTATTTTCCATAACAATCTCATTTAATTCAATATACAACGATTTTTGATTGATGACATCAAAAACATAGATTAATTTGTCCTCTTTTTCTTTCAGATAATCATTAAGAATTGCATTCTTCATATTGACTAACGAATTAATCTTCAGAGATTTGTTTCCAAACATCGGGATTTCTATTCCTTTGTCCCACTCTTCATCAGCCAGAAAAAATGTAGCAAGTTCCGACGGATCATACTTACACTCATCCTGAATTGCTTCATGAAGTTCAAAAAAAGTGTTTTTTGCATCTGCATCAATGTGCAATGCAAAATTTTCAACCCTATCTGATATGATTTTAAGTTTAAATACCATGTTTTTTAAATCTTACCGGACGAAACCTTCTGAAATTAACGTTAAAGGTAAATCCGTACAGTGTGGATTGGTTAAAAATAGTATTAAAAATTGTTAACTCCTGAACAATGCAAGTTTTTGTTTTTAAAACTTACACGTTACAAATCTACGTAATGATTGATCACATTTCCAAATTTATGAAAAATGAGATGTTTGAGTCGAATAATGCGAAAAAAAGGCCGGGTTTGAACCGGCCTTTAGACTAATTAAAATGAAGTATTATTGATTATCCTTAATGAAATTTAAACAGGAACCTGCTTTAAACCAGTCGATTTGTGCTTCGTTGTAAGTGTGTACCGCCAGAATGTCTTCAATTGATCCGTCAGAATGATGCAATATTAGCTGCAATAGCTTATCGGGCATGAACGCTTCAAGTCCGATAACATCGATCGAATCGTCTTCTCTGATTCTGTTGTAATCATCCGGATTTGCAAATGTCAGCGCAAGCATCCCTTGTTTTTTAAGATTTGTTTCGTGGATACGTGCAAATGATCGTGTCAGAACGACTCTTACGCCAAGGTGACGCGGTTCCATGGCAGCATGTTCTCGTGATGAACCTTCACCGTAGTTTTCGTCTCCAACAATTATAGATCCGAGTCCTGCTTTTTTATAAGATCTGGCGGTTGCCGGAACGGCATCATATTCACCGGTCAGCTGACTTTTTACCGAATTTGATTTCCCGTTGAAGTCATTGATTGCTCCGATCAATAAATTATTGGAGATATTATCTAAGTGACCGCGGTAGGTAAGCCATGGTCCTGCCATCGAAATATGGTCGGTCGTGCATTTACCGCGTGCCTTAATCAGCAGTTTCAGGTTGTGTAAATCGGTTCCCTCCCATGGTACAAATGGTGTCAGTAGTTGCAATCTGTCAGATTCGGGATTTACAGTAATTTCGATTCCTTGATAGTCTGTTGATGGTGGAATTAATCCCTGGTCTTCGACTGCGAATCCATGTTCCGGAAGATCGTTTCCTGTTGGCGGATCAAGTTTTACCAATTCACCATTTTCATTTGTCAGAAAGTCGGTCTCGGGATTAAAATCGAGTGTTCCGGCAATTGCGAAAGCGGTAACGATTTCGGGTGACGCTACAAAACCATGGGTTTTGGGATTTCCGTCGGTCCGCTTCGCAAAATTTCGGTTGAACGATGTCATGATCGAATTCTCGGGAAGATTTGCAGCGTTGTGCCGCGCCCATTGTCCTATACATGGACCACAGGCATTGGCCAGTACTACGCCACCCATCTGTTCAAAAGCTGCAAGAAATCCGTCGCGTGCAACGGTGTAGCGTACAAGTTCGGAACCAGGTGTTACCGTAAACTCAGCTTTTACTTTCAGATTTTTCTGTCGTGCCTGAATGGCAATTGATGCGGCACGACCGATATCTTCGTACGATGAATTTGTACATGAACCAATCAAGCCAACTTCCATTTTCATTGGCCATCCTTTCTCTTTGGCTACCGTTTTAAATTTTGAGAGCGGCGTCGCGAAATCGGGAGTAAATGGCCCGTTGATGTAAGGCTCAAGTTCCGAAAGATTAATATCGATGACCTGATCAAAATATTTTTCAGGATGTGCATAAACTTCGTCATCCGCCCGCAGGTCTGATGCAATTTTTGAAGCCATATCAGCTACATCCGCACGATTTGTTGCTTTCAGATAATCACTCATACTTTCATCGAAAGCAAAGGTTGAGGTTGTTGCACCCACTTCTGCTCCCATGTTGCAAATTGTTCCTTTACCTGTGCACGAAATACTTGAGGCTCCCGGACCGAAATATTCAACAATACAGCCGGTTCCACCTTTAACAGTTAGAATTCCTGCAACTTTAAGTATCACATCTTTAGGCGATGTCCATCCATTTAATGTACCTGTCAGGTGAACGCCAATCAATTTTGGAAATTTCAATTCCCAGGGGATCCCTGTCATCACATCAACTGCATCTGCACCGCCTACTCCGATGGCGATCATTCCAAGTCCACCAGCATTCACTGTATGCGAATCTGTTCCGATCATCATTCCGCCAGGGAAAGCATAGTTTTCGAGCACAACCTGGTGGATAATTCCGGCACCTGGTTTCCAAAATCCTATTCCATATTTCTTTGAAACAGAGGCCAAAAAGTTGTATACTTCTTTATTCGTCTCTTCTGCTTCCTTCAAATCCTGGGTTGCACCGGTCCTTGCGAGAATAAGATGGTCGCAATGGACTGTTGAGGGAACAGAAACCACACTTTTTCCGGCCTGCATAAATTGAAGCAAAGCCATTTGAGCAGTTGCATCTTGCATGGCAACACGATCGGGATCAAAATTTACATACGAAACACCTTTTTCAAAAGGAAGTTCTGGTAAATCGCCCGAAAGGTGGGAATAAAGGATTTTTTCGGTCAGGGTTACAGGTCTGCCAAGCAGTTTTCGTAATTTATTAACTCGTTCAGGTATTTGTGAATAGACCTTACGAATCATTTCAATGTCATAAGCCATACGGATTTATTTTAAAATGATGAATTTCATACAATGTTAGCTATTTATGCTGAAAATCGGCATAAATATTTCTTGTAACTAATAACACATTAATTGAAAGTTAGTTTTAAATTAGCGGAATAATTGTTGCTGATCAATCCCTTAATTCCCATGATTTGGATTAAACCTTTGGTATTGGAAAATATAAAGATCGCATTTCAGTCTATCCGGGGCAACCTGGTCCGGTCTATTTTGACGATCTTAATCATTGCCGTAGGCATTGCGGCGCTTGTTGGAATTTTAACCGCCATCGATTCGATTAAAAGCTCTATCACGGCGGAGTTTACACGTTTGGGTGCTAATACGTTTAGTATTCAAAGCCGGGGTATCCGTGTTCAAATCGGAAATAAGCGTTACAGGTCAAAAAATTACAGCTATATCAGTTATTCTCAGGCGCGTGAATTCCGAGAGCGTTTTACTTTCCCGGCTATTGCCTCGATTTCTGTTAATGCCACAAGTACTGCGACCGTAAAATATGAATCGAAGAAGAGCAATCCAAATGTATCAGTTCGCGGAATAGATGAGAATTTTCTTCAAACAGCTGGTTACGAGGTCGAGTCGGGTAGGGGACTTTCATTTCAGGAATCGTTCGACGGAAACAATGTCGCCCTTGTTGGTTCCGGATTGATTACGAAACTATTTCCTAAAGATGTCGATCCGCTTGGAAAAAGCATTGCTGTTGGAAGCGGAAAGTACCAGATTGTTGGTGTGCTCAAGGCGAAGGGAAGTGGCTTTGGCGATTCAGGCGATCAGGTGGTATTGCTTCCATTTACCAATGTAAGACAGTATTTTCCAAGGCCCCAGATGAATTTCAGAATTAGTGTGATGCCAAAATCCGCACAGTTTCTCGATGGCGCGATCGGAGAGGCAGAATCGACTTTTCGGAATATCAGAGGTTTAAATATAACCGACGACTCCGATTTTGTTATCGAAAAGAGCGATAACCTTGTAAATGTATTGCTCGACAATATTAAATATGTCACCCTTGCCGCGACGATCATTGGCTTTATTACATTGATGGGCGCAGCTATTGGACTGATGAATATTCTGCTCGTCACCGTGGCTGAACGGACTCGCGAAATTGGCATTCATAAAGCAATGGGCGCCACTTCACATTCTATTAAGCAACAATTTCTGATCGAATCAATTGTGATCGGACAGTTAGGCGGTTTCCTTGGAATCTTATTAGGGATTCTGGCCGGGAATGGAGTTTCAATACTGATTGGCAGTTCTTTTATTGTTCCCTGGGAATGGATGCTGGGCGGTGTTGTTTTGTGCCTGATCGTGAGCCTTGCTTCCGGTGTTCTTCCAGCTATAAAGGCTTCTAAACTTGATCCTATTGAGGCGCTGAGGTATGAATAGACCAAGCATTTTAATAACGAATCCCACAAAAATTGGATAAACTAATGGCTCTATTATAAGAATCGGTTGATAGTTTGAAAATTTGATTGGAGACACAAGATACTTTGTGGGTTAAGTGCAACATCACTAGAGTTTAAGGGATTACTGAAATAGACGATATTTGGTTTCGATACAGCCAAAAAGGCAGGAAAGGGCTTCAATATTCACGCGAACGCGGTGGTTCGAAAAGACAATCGATAACAAATATCAGGTTAAACTATTGGTTACTGCTGACCGTGAATCGAATAAGGATTTCATTGTAAATCAGTCGGAAAGAACATACAGGCGTTCCACAAAACGTAGCTGGTCATCCAACTTGAATAACAAGAAAGTAGTTGGTGGCAACACCTATCTTTAACTTTCAACCATATCATTGAATAGAGCCAAGAAATATGAAGCCTTCAAAAATAACAGGAATTTTGTATGACATATATATTTATTGACATTGATCTAACTACGGGTTTGGAATGTAAAATGGGGCAACGATTATTAAATTGATTTTCGAAAGTGATAAATACAATACCATATAAACCCTGTGGCAGTCCATCAAGTTTGTAAGTAGAACATTAACTGATTTATTATGAAGAAGCAAGGCAAACAACAGGTTCCAAATAATAGTTTTACCGAGTTTCTGCTTTACACCACTCCTGATGGTAAGGTGAAAGTGGAAATATTTCTGCGTAATGAAAATATCTGGCTCACCCAGGCGAAGATTGCAGAATTGTTTGGTGTTGATAGAAGTGTAATAGCAAAGCACTTACAGAATATTTTTGCGGAAGGGGAGTTGAATAAAGAAGCAACTTGTGCAAAAATTGCACAGGTTCAAAAAGAAGGAGAAAGAGAAGTAAAACGGAATATCGAATTCTATAATCTCGATGCAATTATCTCCGTTGGCTACCGGGCAAATTCAACTCAAGCGACACATTTTCGGATTTGGGCAACTGAACGCCTGAAGGAGTACATCATTAAAGGTTTTACAATGGATGATGAGCGACTTAAAAATCCGAACAATATCTTTGGAAAGGATTATTTTGAAGAACAATTGGCCCGAATCCGGGATATTCGCTCCAGCGAAAGGCGATTCTACCAAAAAATTACCGATATCTATTCACAATGCAGTGCTGATTATGCAAAAGATAGCGAGATCACAAAGCAGTTTTTTGCCATTGTCCAAAACAAACTTCATTGGGCAATTTCCCATCAGACTGCAGCCGAAATTATTGCATTGCGTGCCAATAGCCAAAAACAAAATATGGGTTTAACTACCTGGAAGAATGCCCCTCATGGAAGGATTCGAAAAACTGATGTCGCCATTGCCAAAAACTACCTGAACGAAGAGGAACTCAGCGGCCTTAATCGCATCGTTTCGATGTATTTGGATTTTGCCGAATTGCAGGCAAACAATCGCAAAATCATGGTAATGAAAGATTGGATAGCCAAACTTGATACTTTTTTGCAATTCACTGAAAAAGAAATTCTTAACAATTCAGGAAAAGTTACATCCGAAATTGCTAAGTCAATTCCTGAAAACGAATTTGAAAAATTCAGTATTTTACAGGATCAGCAAATTGAAAGCGATTTCGATATTGAACTAAGAAAATTCGATAAACATGGTTGAAAAAGGAGAATAAATAAACTCGTAGTCCACGAATATTATATCAGCGGAAAGCATGCTTCAAATTGGTAATGACTCATATATAATATTCACTCATAAATGAAGCAATTAAATAATTTTTCTCTTTCACGTCATTTTTTGGAGTACTTCACAGTTATTTTTGTTTGAAAAAGCAAATTATGGAAAATACTACAAGTCAATTCTTACTGCAAAGCATAGAAAAGGTTAGTGAAATATCAATTATAAGTCGCTATAGATCAAAATAAAACCCAAACTTATAGGCGAAATTTTCGTGGGCTGAACTGAACTGATAAGGGCCGTAACGGTAGTAAATGCCGAATCCCCAGGAGAGGTAGGCTGTTCTTAAAAGGTTATTTACCTCAAAACCTGATTCGTAAAAGCCTTTTCGGTAATCCTTCATATCGAATTGCAACAGTTGCTGATCGTTCATCTGTCCGAATCCAATGTTCTGAGCGAAGATAAGTGCTGGTTTCTTTTGGAAAGTTTCGGGAAACAACCAGGTACTGAAATCGTGCCGAAGGTGCACTGCCGTGTAATTCGATGCTGAAAATTCGTTCAGTTGCATTGTCCCAAACGAATAGGGTGCAGCCAGCGAAAAAGTCCCGGCAAAACTACCGTAACCATTAAATAATTCGATCATTGGTGTATCCCGGGTAGTTGTGCCACCACGAATCATGATGGTTGTTTTACCGATTTTAGAGAAGGGAAGCTCTAATTTACCTTTTAACTCAAGTTTTGTATACTGATATTCGCCATCTAAAATTGAAAGACCTTGAATCATGGTTACAAAGAAGTCAGCCCTTGGAGACTCCGTTTCATTCATATGACCATCCTCCATCTGAAGTTTTATCCCCGGAGAATACCTCAGTTGCAAACCTGTGCGCGTAAGGCTGATTGGATTGAACGCATGTCTTAACAGAAATTCCGTATTTTGTCGTGCAATGTTTTCCGAAAGATCGCCGAACAGGTAGAACTTCAAGTCATTAAAAGGGCGGAATTCCAATCCCGTTGAATACCGCTTTGTTGCAAACATATTTTTAATAAGCAGATTGCGGTAACTTTCAGGGTTGAGCAGTGATTTGGTCTCAAGAAATTCAGGTCCGCCAAATTCGAGATTCATATCTCTGTAGCCCAGGTGAATTCTCAGATCTGATTTGCCGGTAGGGTAGATGTTAATCCACTCGCCGTGATGGATTGATTTATCTTTTAGTCCGTAGCTGATGTATCCGCCAACGGTGAAGTGAGTTGATAACCGACTGCTTGTCTCGCCACCTAATCCCAGTTTAATCCCTTCGAATAGATTATAACCAAAAATCCTGTTGTAATCGAGGTTGAAATAACCCAGCGAGATCTTACCTTCGGCCATTAACCTGATCATTTTCAACTGACGGTTTTGAATATCAGCGATCATTACACTATCTGCTTTAATCTGTAACAGAGAATCATTCTTATTGATAGGTCTGAAGCTGTAATTGCCGGTCGTTGGGATAGCAACTGGATCATTATTTTTCGAAGGCTTGTCAGCGGCTATAAAATCGGCCGGACTTAGCAGCGGATTGATTTCCTGCTGATAAATATTGGTAATGCTCTCAGCAATAAACTGATTATCCTGATTCGAAGTGCCTTTTTTATTAAAATAGACGATTATCTTTTTTTCGGAAGGTAACCAGAATTCCTTCAGTCGTTCGAAATTTTGAATGATGATCAGCATCGGTTCATCCGGGTCATATTGAGTGGACCGGGCA
>JAAFHB010000233.1 GCA_010906965.1 Mariniphaga sp.
GAATGCAACCGGAATTGTATCAGCAAGGCGGGTCAACAGTGGCGATTACATCTCGCCCGGTTCCGTGTTATTCGATGTGGCCGACCTTTCGCATGTCTGGATCATGTTCGATGCTTACGAAAGCGACCTGCCATACCTGTCGCAGGGTCAGGAAATTGTATTTACGTTACAGGCGATGCCGGGAACCAATTATTCCGGTAAAATTAACTTTATCGATCCGGTGCTTGATCCCAATACCCGGATTGCCAGGGTCCGCGTTGAAATCAACAACCCGGGTGGTAAGTTAAAGCCTGAAATGTTTGCAACCGGCATCGTGAAAGCAAACTTAAATGAGTACAACGACAAAATGGTCATTCCGCGCACCGCGGTTTTATGGACCGGAAAACGCTCCATTTTATATGTGAAACAGGCAAAAACAGCGGACCCAATCTTCAAAATCAGGGAAATTGAACTTGGTCCAATGCTTGGAAACAGCTATGTCGTTATGAATGGATTGAACGACGGAGAGGAAATTGTTACAGAAGGTGCATTTAGTGTTGATGCCTCGGCTCAGCTCGAAGGCAAACCCAGCATGATGAATCCGCAGGTGAGTCAGACTTCCGCTATGCCGGGAATGGATATGCCGGGTGATTCAAAATCAAATACTTCAACATCACCGAATACAACCTCTTTAAACGAGAAAGAAAATACATTCGGCGCATCGGGTAATTGCGATATGTGCAAAGAACGCATTGAAAAAGCCGCAAAATCTGTAAACGGGGTTTCCGAGGCGGTCTGGGATTTAACCACGAAGAAAATCCATGTTAAATATAATGGGAACCAGACCTCCGTTGAAACTATTGAAAAGGCAATTGCCAATGCCGGTCATGATACTGAGAAATTTAAAGCTCCGGATGAGGTTTACAACAAGCTTCCTGAGTGCTGTTTGTACCGGAAATAATACAATTCACCTGGAATCTGAAAAATAACACAGCTCTTCACAGCGTTTTTGAAGGGCTTATTTTATCAATGAAAACAACAATTTGCATGGCAGATTTAATTTTAAAGCCAAAGGCAAGGAACAGCCGTTGGCCCGCTTTACTGCTAATTTTTGGCAATTTGCTCTCGTAATTAAATGATGATGAAACTATTATTTTCTGTAAATCGATCAAAGCAAGAAAAACGTTGCAAAGGGAAATGTGGGAATCTTGTAACTTATTTATTGAATTGTATAACATTTTTAGAGTTTGCCCATTCTATCTTTGAATTCAAATTATAATATTCAAATTTATCACCATTGACAAGCAAAAAGAAAAAATAACAACATTTTTAAAATTTAATATTATGATGGATGGTATGAATAATGGTTGGGGAATGGGAAATGGATATGGCTGGATTATCGGCCTTGTCGTTCTTGTTTTTGTTATTTGGCTGGTAGTTAAACTTTTGAATAAAAAATAGCAGTTCAAATAATAATTGAAAATTAAATTTGTCACCATTGAAGAGTAAAATAAAATATGCGAAGGATTCGGAAATTAAAACCGAAAAACATAGAAAGCATTCTTGCAATGGTGAAAACAGGAATTTACATTACTATAAAAGCCATTTAATGAAGAAAATACTCTTCATAGTTTTAGCTTCGTTTGTTCTGTTGTCGGGAATGCACCTTTCCGTAGCAAAACATTTTTGTGGTGATGAAGCCCCTGTTGTGAAAATTTCATTTTCCGGGGAGAAGGCAACCTGCGGCATGGAAGTAGAAGGTACGACTTCCCCTGTTCATCATGATGGTTTATCATCAAATTGTTGTCGTGATGAAGTTTCATTATTCGTAGTTGACAATTTTGACAGCTATTCCTCTTTACAAATAAAGGCGATATCTCAACAGATTACTCAAGTATTTTTAGTCGCTGTAAATGAAGTATATTATTCTCAATCGCTTATATTTCAGGCTTATGTAGATGTCAGTCCCCCTGACAATATAACTGCAAATGCAGTAAGCTTGCCCAAAATTTGCGTTTTCCGTATTTGATTTTAATGTCATTGAATTTCTTTTGTATGAAAGGTTATGCTAACTTTTTTGCCGAAGGAGGGTATTTTCTTGTGTCCTGATACTTATATCTTGATGCATAAAGATATAATTCAGCATCTTAACTTCAAGTATTTAAAATCAATAAATCAAAAACCGGGCAACAGCGGAACTGAAGAACCGGTCGACAGCGGTACTGAAGAAAAATTCAATTTTAAAATTAATATCATGAAAAACAGAAAAATGATTTCCATCGTGTTTGTTTCGGTGCTTTTTTTAAGTATAGCATCCTTTACAACTACTAGTGCGTTCGCACAGACCAAAGTCAAGACTGCAATGATGAAAGATTGCTGTATGATGAAAGACGGAAAGATGATGCAAATGGAATCCGGAAAGATGATGCCCATGGATAAGGACATGACCATGAAGAATGGAACAAAAGTCATGACCAATGGAGAGTGCATTATGAAAAACGGTGAAAAAATGCAAATGAAAGAGGGTGAGTGTATGGATATGGATGGGAAAATGGATATGTGCAGTATGATGAATACAGATTCAAAAAGAACCACCAAAATGAAAAGCGGTACACACACCATGGCAGCAACCTATACTTGTACAATGCACCCCGAAGTAATTAAAGACAAAGCAGGCAAATGTCCAAAATGTGGAATGGATCTGGTTGTAAAAAAATAGTACTAATTGAATACCAGCGTGCAGAAGCATAGTTGTATAGTTTAAAGAAAAACTTTGCCGTTCCGGTTCGCCTTAATAATTCGGCAGCCGGTTCGGCAGAGTTTATAACAAACAATTTCATCATTAAAATTTAGAAGTTATGGAAAATTCGAATATTAAAATTTACCAAATCGGAGCTATGAGTTGTGGCGGTTGCGCTGCAGCAGTTAAACAAAAATTGTCAACTGTTTTTGGAGTAACATCTGTAAATATTGATTTGGGAAAGAAACTGGCTGAAATTACTTTTTCCCAGGTAATTAAAGAGGATACGCTTCAGAATGCTTTAAGCAATACGCATTATACCATTTCGGAACTTAGGGTTTAAATATCTCAATAACATATCATTCAGATATTTAATTAAATCAATAAAATAGCACACAGTATTTTTTGGGATTCTGGTTTATGTTGGCATATATGAATTATTCCGCTGGTAATAATAATCTACATCGTCTATTCATTAAGAGCAAAACGCAAAAATTTGAAATCGCCAAAGAAATATTTGAGCGATTTGAAAATATTCAAATTAAAATTTAATAAAATTCAAAATCATGAAAGACATCATTATCAACATCAATACCGGTTCAGACAACGTCGAACCCACGGTTACAACTGCTACAGAAAGTGCAATCACCGCTGTTCCGAAGACAGAATCCCCAATAGAGGATTCTCCGAAAGAAGAAAAGAGAGAAGACACTAAATTGGTAAAAGAATCTCCAAAGGATGAATCTGCAAAAAAGGAAGATTCAAAAAAAATGAACATGACCGAAGAAGAGCATGCCAAAATGAATCATCCCCAAACGCATTCTTCAGAAGAAAAAATTTCAAAAAAGGAAGTGGCTCCTCCTAAAAAAGGAGTACAAAAGAAATGATAAACAAAATGAAAAATACTAGTGACCGGTATTTATAGCCAAAACTAAATGCAGGTTGAAAATTTAAAATTTAAGTTTTCTGGTTAATCATTAAAATAAACAGCATGGCAAACATCATAATTAACATCAATACCGGCCCGGACGATAAAGAACCGAAGATTACGGTAACAACTGAAGACGCCAAGACCGATGTTCCAATAGTAGAGTCTCCCAAAGAGGAAGCGACAAAAAAAGAGTTGAACGATGTCGCACCTTCGGAAAATAAAGCCACCAAGGAGGAAGCACCTATAGAAGAAGGCTCAACAATGGACATGAGCAAAGAGGAGCATGCCAAAATGAGTAATCAGAAACCATCAGAAAAAAAATCATCCGATAGGGAATCTTCGACGAAAGATGGATCAAAAATGGAAATGACCGACGAAGAGCATACAAAAATGCAACATGGGAATGCTCCAATGGGAATGCAGGAACACGACCATCACAAAATGATGATCGCGGATTTTAAAAAAAGGTTTTGGGTGTGTTTAGCGATAACCATTCCTGTACTTGTATTTTCTCCGATGATCCAGGAATTCTTTAGATATCATTTGCTATTACCTGGCAATAAGTATGTTCTTTTGATTTTATCATCCATCATCTATTTTTGGGGCGGATGGCCCTTTTTGAAAGGATTTTGGGGCGAAATAAGAAAAGGTTCTCCCGGTATGATGATGCTGATATCCATGGCAATCAGTGTTGCTTATATTTATAGTGCCGCTACTGTTTTCGGTTTGCCTGGAATGGACTTTTTCTGGGAGTTGGCAACCCTGATCGTGATTATGTTATTGGGCCACTGGCTTGAAATGAAATCAGTTTTGGGGGCATCCAAAGCACTGCAACTGCTGGTGAGTATGATGCCTGCGGAAGCCCACCGCGTAAAACCGGATGGTCAGGTGGAAGATGTAAAACTGGAGATATTGGCCAAAGACGATGTGATTATGATCAAACCGGGTGAAAAAGTACCGGCTGACGGTATCATCGTTGAGGGAAGCAGTTATTTGAACGAAGCGATGCTCACCGGAGAGTCCAAACCGGTAAAAAAAGAGATTGAAAATAAAGTAATAGGTGGTTCAATTAATGGCAATGGTTCTTTGAAAGTAAAAGTAGAACATACGGGTAAGGACAGCTATCTCAATAAAGTTATTTCATTGGTAGAAGAAGCTCAAAAGTCAAAATCCAAAATGCAAAACCTTTCAGACCGGGCAGCAAAATGGCTGACTTATATCTCCTTGCTAATTGGCTTTGGCACTTTGGCAACATGGTTAATCCTGGGCTTCCCCTTTGTATTTGCACTTGAACGAATGGTGACTGTAATGGTTATTGCCTGTCCGCATGCCCTGGGTCTGGCAATTCCTTTGGTAGTTGCTATCTCTACAGCGGTATCGGCGCAACATGGACTATTAATAAGAAACCGCACTGCTTTTGAAGATTCCCGGAAAATCTCTGTGATTTTGTTCGATAAAACAGGTACCCTTACCAAAGGCAATTTTGGTGTTACCCGTATTGTAACGGTCGACAAACAGTTATCTGAAGATGACTTGCTTCGCCTGTCAAGCGCGCTGGAGCAAAGTTCAGAACATCCCATTGCAGTCGGTATAGTTCGCGATGCAAAGAAGAAAAAAATCACCATACCCAATCCTGAAAAGTTTAATGCGATAACTGGGAAAGGGGTCGAAGCAAGTGTGGAAGGCAAGAATATAAAAGTCGTAAGCCCAGGATACCTGAAAGATAAAAATATACCAGTTCCTGATGATGCCTTTAGCAGTGCGGCTGAAACCATCGTGTTTATTCTCATTGATGAAAAACTTGCCGGGTATATTGCTTTAGCTGATGAGATAAGGCCTGAAAGTAAAGAGGCGATTAATGTGTTTAAAAAGAATGGAATTAAAGTTCTAATGGCGACCGGTGATAACGAGCAGGTTGCTAAGGCAGTTAGTGACAAATTAGGATTGGACGGATATTTTGCAGAGGTACTTCCGGACCAAAAAGTGAAAATTGTAAAGGACTTGCAAAACAAAGGTGAATTTGTTGCCATGACAGGTGACGGCGTAAATGACGCACCGGCACTTGCTCAATCAAATGTTGGTATTGCTGTAGGTTCCGGTACAGATGTGGCTGCTGAAACTGCAGATATTATCCTGGTAAACAGCAACCCGCAAGATATTGCCAACCTGATTCTTTTTGGCAAAGCCACCTATCGTAAAATGATACAGAATTTAGCATGGGCAACCGGTTATAACGTAATTGCTATTCCATTGGCTGCTGGTGCATTGTACAACGCCGGAATTGTATTGGGACCTGCTGTCGGCGCTGTATTTATGAGTTTAAGCACAATAATAGTGGCAATCAATGCGCAATTGTTAAGAAATAAAATAGGCAATAAATGAAGTTGATTGAATCACGTAACTTATTTCAGGAAATGTGTTAATTATTTTAATTATTTATCTATGTGTAATTTTATTTATTAAATTATTTAATTATGAAAACGAAAAACATTTTTAACTTATCGCTGATTATTTTGGTCGGAACATTGGTTATTGTGAGCTGTAGTAAAAGTGATCAGGCAACAAATCAGAGTGTTGAAGGTACCTATGCAGGTAGTTTTTCAACATCCAACACGCTTAAAGGTGCACAGCTTGCTTTAGGAGGTGATGTTAAAGGAACAGCAGTTGTGAACATGATAAATTCCAAACAGATCCAGGTTCACTGTTTTGGCAATGCTATGGATTCAACCTTTATCTTAGACATTTACAATTATGGCGACAGTATGAAGGTCTGTTTGACTGGAAATGATTTTAAGAATCAATACGGACATATGATGGGTCAAGGCTCAGGTATGGGGGGAACTTCGATGATGGGAAACAATTCAACTGCATGGGCACAGCACATGAATCAGGAACATAAGGCTGGCGATGTCCATTTTGGTGGTTTCAACATGCTGAATCATGATTTCGATTACACCTTTAAACAAAAGGCAGGTAGTTCAAGCGCATTTCTGAAATTTCATGGAAATAAGCAATAAAAAAATAGCAGGATCGTTAGAACAGAATTTAAATATTAATTCAGCCCTTCACATAATTTGTGAGGGGCTTTTTTCCGTGTTGATAAGCAGATTAACTCCTGTAAGTTATGTAAGTTAAAATCCCTTCTGCGCCGGGATAACCGCACAGAAGTATTTGCAATTGGCAAGACTTCGGCGTGAGCTCAGCCAAACGGTGGTTTGGGGTAACCCATGCACAGAAGGAAGCAAAACGGCAAAATCCAGTATTGATGAATAGTGAATGAGTGACGTTTTATGCTATAGAACTAAATGTCCGGCGGTCATTTGACAGTCTGCCGTTCAATAGATTTTGCGCCGCCCTTTTTTTTATCAATGTCTTACCAGAACCCCAGAATGTACCACCCTATACATTCTCCATTTGTTCAATATTCAAATGATTCATTTCAATAAGGTTATTTTATTTATGGCACTTTGCCAACTTTTGCAGTTGCCGGTTGCAAAAGCCGTTCACGTGTAGTAGTTTCGTGGTGGCTTTTCGAACAAAGCATAAGCCTCCCCTGATCGGGAACAAATATCGCGAGTACTTGCCCCCGGGGAGGCTACTAAGTAATGGTCAAGATATAATGTCGTGTTTTTCATGAGAACGAAATTAAAAATTGCACCTATTTTCGTAAGAATGTAGCCTTAGAGGCGTAGC
>JAAFHB010000234.1 GCA_010906965.1 Mariniphaga sp.
TGATCACATAAGCTGAGAATTCGTATAAAGTATTAGGACAAACGCTGATTGTATTAGCTTTAAAAAAGGTACTTCCAAACGAAGTAACATTGGGCGATCCGTTTACAATCATGGCATATCCACCGTCTCCCGTATGATCGGCGGCGACCCAGTCAGTTTTAATACAGTTGCGTGATGACCAGGTTCCTATAACTTTTAAAAAGGAATAGGTTCCTTCTGGCCCAAGACTACCGCTTGTGGATGCATAAGTATAACTTGTCAGTTCGGGATGCGCAACACCTAAATTACCAGGCGGATTGACAGATCCTATAGCCCCATTATTTATGCAGTTTGAGAGAAGGCTGGGTACAATAAACGGAGCTGAGAATGTCCCCATAGTCCCCAGGATATTCGTTCCTAATCCACCTCCGGTACAAACCAGGTTTTGACTAATCGCCACAATAGGAATGATATAGCTGGCGGGTGAAGTATCTGTCAAGCCTTGGTTATCTGTAACTGTGAAAGAAAAAGAACAATCACCCGTAAATGTATTGAAGGGTGTAAACTGTAACATCTGTGCATTGGCGGGAGTAAGGACCTGGTTTACTGTAATTGCAATTCCGTTCAGGTATAAAGTGCCTTTTGAAGCCGCCGGCAAGGTCAATATTATAAAGTTAGCTATTGAACCATCAGCATCCTTCCCTATTAACGGAAGAATTTGTGAACGACCGCTGCCAGTTTGAATAGGGAAGTTCCTGACATCTACTGCTTCGGGAGCTAAATTTGCAGCAGTTACACTTCCTGCAAAGGCAGACAACAGGGACAAAAGTAACAACAGAAACAAGTATCTACCACTTCTGGTGATGTGGTGTCTGTAAAAACGGGCGAGTAGCAGCTGAGAAGAATTAACTAAGGTTATTTTTTTTGGAAAAAAGAGGAATGCTAAAATAAACATGATTTGGTTCATTCCCCTTCTTGCCCAGGTTGTTGATCCGTTTAAATGACTACTACCAGAGAGTAGAAATGTAATTAATATGGTAATTATAGCTCTCAATTTTAGAATATTTTCCGGGAAACACTTATTCAAATTATTTATTATAGAATATTTCTGACTCTAAACATTCAGCTTTCAGATTCTAACGGGCAGTGGTCTTAAAAATGTCTTTGCAGTTGAAGGGATGTCAAATTGTATTTTGTCAGCCACAAAGGATTATTTAATGTTGTCGGAAAGTTTATTTTTGCTTTTGATCTGTTTAAATATGAGTCATTAAAATTCTTTTCTTAGACCAAAGTTAAGTCAGAAATCTTTCGTTGGTAACGAAAGTGTAAAATATATATTTACAGAAGTAATATAATTATACATTGGTGTTTTTGCCATAGCTGAATGATGAGTTATTCTGTATGTTATTAAAATACAGAAATATGCAATTAATGTATTTTACGGAATTATTTTTTATTCAACAATTATCTTTTTAAATAATTGCATTTGTATAGTAAAAAATTAGATGGAATGGAAAGATTTTATCTTTTAAGAAGAATATTTGCGCGTAAAAAACCCTCGGATTGGGAAAAAAGATAGGTATAGATGATACGGATTTATTCATTTTGTTACATGGTGTGATCGGGCTCGCTATAGTTATTTCATGACAAGTAAATGTCTGATAATTAACTCTATGAATTTTTGGGGACGCATCAAAAACCGGATAGATGAGCCGGATTGGTTCTGATAGATATAACAATAATCATATTCACCATAGCACATTTTATCAGCAAAAACTATCCTTCACCCATATCAGAATTGATAGACGGGATGTTTTTAATAGGCGATATAGACAAATCCTTTTATCGACCGGTTTGTATCACCAATTTGATGGACGCCCAATTTCAGTACATAATAGTAGGTCCCGGTTGGTACAAGTTCCAGATTGGCCATTGTACTTTTTATTGTTGTACCACCCCAGTCATTCTCGTAACCTACCTCATTTTGATAAACAAGCTGGCCTGACCGGGTGAAGATGTATAGTTGCGACTTGGGATAGTTTTCAATAAGTCCTTTGAATACAAGTGACTCATTTAATCCGTCACCGTTTGGTGAGAATCCTTCAGGTGCAGTAATACCTCCATCATAGGTATCGATCGTTACTGTGGCAGAAGCGCACAGGCCAACCTCATCGCATACTTCATAAACGAACTGATCACGACCCGGCCGCCTTTCGTGCGGTATGTAGGTGATGGTACCATCAGGATTTATTTTTGTCCCTCCCCGCGTAGGCTGTTCTGTGACGTGCATTGTCGCGGGAATGAAATTCACCGTCGAATGATCATTTGCCAATACGATAATGGTTGTATCTTTTGCCCATGAAGTTCTGGCATAATCGTTATTTGCAACGATCTGATGGATCTCAAGCGGGAACTTGAAACTTTTCGTGGATATGCACCCGTGAATATCGGTGATCTCAAGTGAATAGATTCCGGGGCCATTCAATTTTGCCTTTGGCTGGTTAATCGGGCCCACAATTTTGCCTTCAGCAGTAAACCACCTGTAATTTAGTGCAGATCCCGTTGATACAGTTCCGTCAACGATCATGCTGCCATCCTTGTCAAGTTTCCCTGTTGAGTAAACTTCGGCAACAGGAAAACGATCAACTTTGATTGTAAAGATATCGCTGTGCTTGTTTCCTTTGCGGTCGGTAACCTGAAGTTTAACCCTGAAGTCGGCCGGTAATGAGCCCGTGAATGAAGGCGAAAGAAGAAATTCGGTGGTCGAGCCTACGGGCCGGGTAACTGCCCCGCCCTGATCCATTGACGTCCATTCGTAGTTCATAATATCGCCTATCGATTTCGAAGCATCGAGCTTAACCTTTTCACATGCTCCGGTTTGTGCGGCACCGGCGATAATGGCTTCAATCACAATTGGAATGACATTGAGCATGCCAACCTTCAGGTTCGTGCAACCCGTTGGACCAAAGGCTGTCACAGAGAAGTAATAAATTCCGCGTTTTTTCCAGACGACGGGAACAACGGCACTTTCATTGCCGTTTACAAATTCGGCTTCAGCTACCGTAACTTGCTTCTTGAGTGTTCGGTCGGTGAAGATCTTCCAGTAATAGGTATTTCCTGGTTCCGCCTTCACGCCTAGATCATGGATTTTCCCTTCAAAAACAACAGGCATCTGCTGTGCGATGGCAGGTGCCAACGCAAGAAAGACCAGCAGTAATGCCAGCCCAAAAGACCTGT
This sequence comes from Mariniphaga sp., assembly GCA_010906965.1. GTDB lineage: Bacteria > Bacteroidota > Bacteroidia > Bacteroidales > Prolixibacteraceae > JAAFHB01. The sequence continues at coordinate 3,217 of JAAFHB010000234.1, forward strand.
ATTTATTGAAAAGGGTCGTCACGATCAATGCAAGGATTAAGTATTCACAAATAATATTTTAATCAACATTTTCTGACAGGTATCATAAATTCGAAGATCCTTTCAGCCGCTGCAATGCAATGGCCGAAAGGATTTTCTGTTATGAAAAAACAACGAATCAAGAGATTATCACGATCTCTGTATGATTAATTCGCTGTAAGGAAAGGACTTGGACTTGTTGGCGTCATTGCAGGACGAGCCTTAAGTACCTGTTCTACATTGTCGTTTTCTGCCACTGCTACACAAGTTGCATTTACATCGACATCTCCGTTGCCAGCGATATCGGTTGCGCTCAAATTAAATTTGAGGGTTTGGGCTGCGATTCCTTCGAATTTACCATCGATTATAACTACTTTGATGTAAATGAATTCGTCCGTACCAGTCGTAACATTGTCAGCCAAATGATCTGAAACTGCTTTTGAGGCTAGTCCGGTTGTGATACTCATCATTGAATCGGCTGCAAAAGACATGTTTCTGCTGAACATTATTGAATCAATAGTTTGGGGAGCGGTTATTGAACCTTGTAAAGCAATGATATCAACTTTAGGTGTCCAGTTTCCTGTAAAATTGTTGGCTGTTACCTTCAGGTAAAATGCATTTTTGCCGTAGTCGTAAGTTACTTTATCGTCTGCGCCAATAGTAGCATCAACATACTCCGCACGACAGATATCAGCGTATGCAGCGCCGGTCGAATTAACGTTTAGAACTGAAATTTGGAAGAGGTTAATCGGGGTAACTCTCCATGGTTTTATGTTGTTAGAGCAATCGGTCTTATACTTCACTACGAGGTAATATTTTGTACCGGTTGCTGCATTTTTAACTGATGCCGCCGTCCAGGTAATATCAATGGTGGCTGCGAGGCTCTCGGGAGTATTATAGCCTGTTCCTGCTACAATGATATCGGTTGCAGCTGCACCTGTACCATTCGGAACAGCGATGCCACTAGCTGATATATTCGGATTGGTTGTTACAAACCAATCAAATTTACCGCCCGTAGGATTTACGGAGATCGTGTAGGTATACTTTTTACCTGCCATAGGTTTCAGTGCGTCATCGCATTGCGCGTACGACATGGTTACATTCGCGAATGATGCCAATACAAAAATTGCGAGTACTAATAATTGCTTTTTCATAACTGTGAATTTTAAATTGTGATAAAAATTGAGGTGATTATTTTCTTGAGAGTTTTTTACTTTGTTATTCATTTTTGCCGAATGCAGGATTTGCATCCGGGTCCAGCGATCCGCCAGGCGGACTCTTATCCTGATTTTTAAAGAGTAAGATACTGAGGGCCAGAATATCCAGATGAGTTCGGATGAGTTGTCCGTTCTTTCCGGTTGAGGTACTGGCAATCTCTGGCAGGGTTCCGCTGTTTGCCTTTGTCTGAGTTTTAGTTTTTAAGTTCATCATATTGTATTTTGAGAGTTTTTCGAATGATTAAAAGTTTTTGCTGATAACAGGCCTTGGTGTAACTGTCAGATCCACAAACTGGACGCTGACATTTCCGACCGCATCGGTCACGGTGTAGTTAATCCGGTTGGTCCCCAGTGGAAATTGAATGTCGGAGCCATGAGTTGATAATTGCCCTGTTCCTGATAATTCGATTGAACCATTGTTTCCAAAATCGATGGTCCAGGCAATCGGGTTTGCGGCCAACGCACAGTTATCAGCGACGGACCCCAGGTTAAGCAACGTACTTCCGTTTGCGAACAGGTAATAGTCGGGGCGGATATAGGTAATGTCCAATGAGGTATTTTCCTGGCCTGGGTTGTACAGTGCATCCGAAACATATTCCACACAGTAACCTGCATTCAGCAATGGCAGGGTAAATGTTGGTGGTATATTGTCACCAACCTGCACGATTTGCTCGCAGTTTGAAGTACAGCCTGTCCCATTGGTTAGTGCCAAAGAAAGTGTAAGAGGTGCATTATTGATGTTACCCGCAGTGACATCCACCGTTGCACTATTTGTTGGTCCGTTAATGGTTCCATTTCCTGTGATGCTCCATGCATAAGTGGCCATTCCTGCCGGGGCGCTATAGGTATTTCCTGTATTTCCGGGACAAAATGAAGCAGGTCCGGTAATTGAGCAGGTTGGTGACGGGACGATTTTTGCCGGAAGCGTCGACACAATTACCGGAGAACAACCATAGCCATCCGTTATTGTTAGCGTATAAATTCCTGCATTTGCAATGGTAGCATTGGGTATGCTTGGATTTTCGAGGGTCGATGTGAAGCCGGCAGGACCAGTCCAGGCAAAAGTATAAGGAGCTTTTCCACCTGTTAAATTAGCAGTTAACTGAAGTGTCTGACCGGAACATATCCCGTTTGACGCATTTGTTGTAGGTGCGATGTTCGCCGGTAGCGGTGCCAGCGTGGCAAATGAAATGTCATCTAGTCCAAAATCATTTCCGGAAGCTGCAGTCTGAAAGTCGACGATATCAATAGGGACTGAGAATACACCTGCTGGTGCAGTCCATGTGCCATAGAATTGGATCCAGTTGTACGGTGGATTATTGTTGTTAGGTCTTGCAGGCAGCGGAGCGGTCGTGCCAACCAATGTATTATTCACCCGGAACTGAAGTACTGCATAATTGCCAACTGAGTTTAAGCTTAATGCCCAGGCAGAGAAATAATAGGAGACACCTGGCACAACTGCTACAGTTGTTGTCCATACCACAGGCTGGGGAGAACCGGGAAATCCGTTGACGATCATGAAATTGCCCGAGCCGGTTGTGTGGTCTCTTCCCCAGAAATTACTGTGATAGGCCTGAGGATTGGGACCTACGCCGTAATGACCTTCCGGATTTAATTCGTTATTAATGCTAATATTATCAGCATTATATATATAAGTAGAATGGGTAAACCCGATATTTCCTGCTGAAAAGTCGCCGTTTGTAACAAGCTCGGTTGATACGCTGTAATTGGCAGAACCGGAGCATCCGGCTGGTTTGGTAACTGTTACGACATATTGGTCCGCAATATTGACAAGAATTTCCTTCGTTGTTTCTCCTGTATTCCAAAGATAGGAATCACCTGTTCCGCCTCCATTGGCAGTTAGCTGAATATATCCGCCACCATAGCAATAGTTAGCGCTGATTACAGGTATTGGCAACGGACTGACCGTGACCGGCAAAGTCTTAACCGCGCTTGATCCGCATGAATTAACTGCTGTTACTGTGATGTCCCCATTTTGTCCTGCAACGCCAGCCGTAGCTGTTATTGATGAAGTAGTTGCTCCTCCGGTGATTGTCCAGCCTGTTGGTACGGTCCATAAATAAGAAGTGGCATTTGCTGCTGCAATGGTGTAAACCTGTCCTGTTACGCCCGGACATTGCGATGCTTTGCCTGCGATTGTACCTGTTATAGATGGTACAGGCAGCGTCGCGGTGATTGTCAGGCTTCTTGCAGGACCTGGGCCACATATGGTTGAAGGGGTAACGGTGATATCACCAATAGCAGATCCGGCCATTACAGTCACTGAATTGCTTGTGCCTCCGCTGGTTTGAGTCCATCCGGATGGGAATGTCCAGGCATAGGTAACACCCGGAACATTGATAAAACTGTAAGTTTGGGAAGAGCCAACGCAGGAAGTTGTTGAGCCGGTTATTGCGGAGGGTTGCAATGGTTTGGAGACTGTAATAATGGCATTTCCGTTCATTGTTGCGTTACATCCACCTGTTAACCTTGTTGCTGTAACTGTATAATTTCCTGCTGTTACCTGATTTCCAAAGGCTAATGCAAGACCTGTACCAGATAGCGGTGAACCTTGTGGTGTTGCACCCAGGTAGAGCTGGTAGTCAACGCCGGTTTCTGATCCGGATAAACCAACGGGTAATCCTGCGCCTGTGCAATAATTGCCTCCTCCGGTCATACTTTGAACCACCGGAGTTATACATGTGACGCCACATGGGGTAAAGTAGGAAACAGCATCGATATCGAGATCCCATCCATTATTGCTGATAAACCTGATATACCGCGTATTGATCGGGAGCGCTATTGATTGGGTTGTCCAGGAATTTCTGGTGATATTGGTATAGACGCCTGCCATTGTCCA
>JAAFHB010000235.1:0-7284 GCA_010906965.1 Mariniphaga sp.
GCCGATGGGTGTTGTGAGAGTGATAATCTTCAATGACAGAAACCTTTTCTTCACCTTCTGTAAAGTAGCTTTCATAATTGAGATCACGGTTATCTGCAGGAACCCTGTAATAATTTCCCATGTCGAAAGCTTTGGCCATCTCTTCGCGATTGACAAGCGTCTCGTATAATTTTTCACCATGGCGGGTTCCAATCACCCTGATTTTACTCTTCGATTTGTACAATTCAATCAATGCCTGCGCCAAATCGCCAATTGTTGAAGCGGGTGATTTTTGAACAAACATATCTCCGCTTTTACCATGTTCGAAGGCATAAAGTACCAGATCAACAGCATCTTCAAGCGTCATCATAAACCGGGTCATGTTGACGTCGGTGATGGTAAGGTCTTTGCCTGCCTTAATTTGTTCGACGAACAATGGAATAACAGAACCACGCGAGGCCATCACATTACCATAACGTGTGCCACAAAAAACAGTATCCGACTCGCCAACCATTGACCGGGCTTTCGCTTGCATTACTTTCTCCATCATCGCTTTCGAGATGCCCATTGCATTGATCGGATACACCGCTTTATCGGTACTCAAAACAATCATCCGTTTAACATCGTGTTCAAAGGCTGAATCGAGCACATTCTGGGTGCCCAAAACATTTGTGTTCACCGCTTCAACAGGAAAGAACTCGCAGGAAGGGACTTGTTTCAGAGCCGCAGCATGAAAGATATAATCCACACCCCGCATAGCGTAGTCAACACTTCGTTTGGCACGAACATCACCGATATAAAATTTTACCTTCGGATTGTTCAGCCGGTGGCGCATATCGTCCTGTTTTTTCTCGTCACGCGAAAAAATGCGGATTTCCTTGATATTCGTATCTAAAAAGCGGTTAAGTACTGCGTTGCCGAAGGAACCTGTTCCACCGGTGATTAAAAGGGTTTTGTCTTTAAACATGATAATTTATAGTTTTTAAACGCAGATAACGCAGATCGGAATGATTTACGCAGATGAATAATAAATCAGCGTTCATCATTTAAGTCAGCGTCATCAGCGTCCTATTATTTGCTTGTTAGTGTTCGAAATGTTATGATTGATAATTATGGTTATTATTAGAAGGTAATGCTTGGAGCTATTATTTTCTTTGGTCTTTTGGACGATCCATTCAATACCCAACCTAAGCCAGCTAAAACTTTAGTATAAAAGTTTCAGATTATTTCCGCACCGGTTCAGCGGGAACCTCATAACGTTTTGTGTGGTTATATAAAACCAATAAATGATTGGAACATTAAATTCATAGGAATATATTTCAATAATGCCCTTTCAATGAAAGTACAATAATTTTATCGGAGTGTACTTCGTAAACAATGCGGTGTTCCTTATCAATTCGGCGCGACCAGCAGCCCATAAGGCTGTACTTTAAAGGTTCAGGCTTACCTATGCCTTCGTAGGGTGTTTCAGAAACAGATTCAATAAGTTGGGTGATTTTCTTCAAAATAAGCTTATTCCCTGATTTAATCCAGAAATCCAAAACATGCTTTTAGACCTATCCGGTAGAGCAAAAGGTGAATCCGGGTACTAATTGTGTTTATCAATGATGGATTTACATCTTTCAATTATTTGCTTAAGCTCTTCAATATGAACAAATAAATAATTGATCCCTTCAATTCGTTCAATGAGTGAAGCTGGATACTCATGGGCAATGTCGTTTCTGATTTTTCGCAACTGTATCCAAAAAAAAGCAGAATCTAAGATTCCTAACTTTTCAAGCCTGTTTAAAATATCAATAAATGCTTTATCTGATACTGGTTCTGCAAGTGCTTCCAATGTCAGCGGAAACAAACGAGTGCCCATGATGTCCTGTAATTTTGAGAAACGAAAAATATACTGATCCAGAAAACCAATTGTTTCATCATTTAGAATGTAGTAATTATCCCTGTTCAATGGGATAAAAGTGCCTACTTTTGATTTTGCAAACTCCATCCGTTTGAGATGAAGTGCACAGGTATCAAAAGTTTCTGCTATTTTATCGTTTTGTTCCGGGTCTATCATAAGGCAATTCCATTTAATTGTGCGGACTTGATGATTGGTAAATGCTTGTTATCCCGTGTCTTTATCACTACATCAATCTTTTGTTCCCCTAACAGTATATCTAATTTACTCAGGAAAGCAGCCTTTTGTATCATTATTTTTTTGGATTCCTGCTCTTCATCTAATTGAACATACAGATCAATATCGCCTCCTTTTTTTGAATCATCTGTTCTGGAACCAAATAGATAGATAAGTGTTTTACTACCCCAAACCTCATTGGCCACTCTTTTAATTATTTCTATTTCAGATGCAGAAAGTCGCATTTTCTCTATTGTTTCTGTTTTTCAAAGATATTAAAAAATTGTTAGGGATGCTGATCATACAGCTTGTCCCGTGTATTGGGACATCAAACGGATGGATGCAGATAAAAGTTTCAGATTATTTCCACTCCGGTTCAGCGGTAACCTCTGCTTATTTTGGCCCTATAACGTTTTGTGTGGGTTTAGATTTTTTATTTTAAATAATGAAAATCTAAATGAGAACGCGTTGATTTAAGAAAATCTAATTTCAAAGACAAGCTCAGAAGAAGCTGAATGAAGTTACACTGGGTTAAACAGGGTAAAGTACAGATTTTAACGGTTTAATTTTACTTTACAGCATCAAATCGTTTGCTGAAAAACATTGTGTAACACAGCGTGAACTTTGTGAAACATTGTGTTACTTTTCCTTAAATTACATAAAACCAATAAATGATTGGAATATTAAATTCATGCTAATTAAGATATTACCCGTATCAAACGACATTGAGCCATATTTCCCATACAATTTAAAACATAGAATTCGATGCCTAAATGTACAAATAAATATCTGAATATCAAACTATTAAATTATAGAACCTCCCATAAGTGTTAGGCTAATCGAGTGTGCGAAGATTGGACTATTACACTTTTCCAATCGGTATTACCATCCTAATAAGAATAGACCAATAGGGTGGACTGGTACCTTGTTTATTTCAGGATTTTGAGTATTAATTTTTTTGGATCTTGTCTGGAATCAAAAAATGTTAACAGATGGATCCTTTGATGGCAAATATCTATTTGATAATAGAATGAATTGTTTTTATCGACTGTGGCTTTTCTAATATTTTTGTTTTTTGCAGAAATAGGGAAAATACCCGGATTATTTTTAATTGCATTTAGTGTAGTTTGAGTCCTACTATAAAACTGGACGATCTCCTTTTTTGTCCAGTTTTCATTCAGATAGTCAAGCACCAAATAAAAAGTAGTTTTTGCTTTTGCCGACCAAATTAATTCCATGTTAGAATCCATATTTTTGTTTGGCTTCCTGAATGACCTGGTTGTGAGTAAATATTTTCCCTCCCTCAATATCCTGAATGCCTTCAAAGATCGAATCTTGAACTTCTCTTGGCAATTGATCCCACCAATCTTTTTCTTCTTCTTTTTGTAAAATGTTATTAATTTTAAAAAGAAGCGATGGGTTTTTCATGTTGAGGATTTTTTGAACTAAATCTAATTTTAAAGCTGGAATATCCATAATATACTTATTTTGAGAATTCCTGTAAAGTTAAAAATAATTTTTAAATACGCTTTAATGGACTTTGTGTGCAGAAAGGTTTTACCGATTATTTGCTTTGTCATCCCATCACGTTCAAACTTCTAACTCTCTTTTTTTGGTTACATTCACGATATAACCCAAATTTACTTCTTTTGGTATTCGTTCAAGGATTGTTGTTTTACCTGAACCATTTGGGCTGGCAAATAGTCTTAGCCTTTTGGTGGGCATTTTATTTCAATTTGAACTTACTGTTAAATTTTAATAAATCAAAATTACAAAAGGGAATGAGATATCCAAATTTTTCTTAAAATGGTATTATTTCGTCCATTATTCCTCATTACGCCAGAATCAGCTTGTACCTATGAAAATCGGGAAGGTACGAAGCTGGAAGCAAACTTCTATTTATTAGGCGATTCCATTCATTCAAAAGGAATCCAGCGTCCTTCTCATCCCTTCTTCAGCAGTTACCGGCATCTTTTCAATTCCCAAAGCTTTTTTAAGTTTGCCGTTTGAAACAACATACGATTCTGTGAGTTTCTTCAGTCGTTCACTGTTAAGAGGAAGGTGTAATTTGTCCCCAATACGGGCAACAAAAGTGATTAATTTTGAATTGACCTTCCATATTCTGGCTTTTTTCCCTTGTGAAGCAGCAATCAGGCTTATTAAGTTGTTAGTGGAAAGTGGTTCATCATCTGCCATCTGGTAGGTGCCAGGTTCAATATCTTTTTGGCCCTTTAACGTTTGGTGTGGGTATAAATAAGGTACAGATTTTAACGGTTTAGTTTTACTTTACAGCATCACATCGTTTGCTGAAAACATTGTGTAACGCAGCGTGAACTCTGTGAAACATTGTGTAACTTTTCCTTTAAAGCCAGGTTTATTTAAACAATTAAGGGTCTTTCTATTTTGTATTTTATACTATTCAATGATTTGGTTGATCTTTTGAATTAATTCATCGTATTTTGCGAGTTTAAGGCTCGATACTTTGCCTTTAATTAACCTTTGTTCAAGGACAAATATCTTGTGTACACGAATGTAACTTTTTACAGGCAACTCCTCTGTTACATCATCATTGGTAATGAAGATATTAAGTTTATCATGTTTCAATTTTGAGGTGATTTGAACAATCATTATATCGCCTGTTTGATGAACAGCATTGTTCGAAATAACAACAGCAGGTCGAAGTTTGTATCCTTTATTGTCAGTGAATGGAACTGGAATTATAACAATATCGCCTTTAGCATAATTCATTTCCGTGCTTTTTTTAGCTTTTCATTAGCCCATACATCCCAAATATTATCTTCTTCGCTACTCCATTCTTTTTCAAGGGAGCTCTCAGATAAAAGTACAAAAGGCACTTCTTTTTTTTCTTCAATTATTTCAATGCTATCAACATCGTTGAGCTTTGACAAGAGTTTTCTAAGAAAAATACCTGATTGTTTGCTTTTGGGTGTAATTAGTATGCTTTGCATATTTCAATATTTTTTATCAAACATAAGTAAAAAACCGGATTGCTCAATATAACCTTACACTTAATCAAAGTTGCGCTCTCGCTTGGCCAAATAGTAAAAGGGCTCTTTAAAACCGGAACTTTGGGCAACGAAGTAATTTGATTGATTTTATCTTAGTCTTTCTGTTTTGGCCTAATTTGTCGGGTTGTTTTTATTCTCCTTATACTTGAGTGTGAATGAAGAATTCTTAGGACTTCAATTCGTTCGGAGGTAATTCTATAGATAATAAGATAGGAACCAATAATAATATTACGATAGATTTTATTTATTGTCGGTAAATGTCGACATTCCACATGAAGTAAATACATTCTGTCTAAACTCCATACCCGGCTATAGATATCGGCAATAAAGCTTTTAGCAGCAATGGATCCGAAAATTTCTTCCCCAAAAGTAAAGACAGAAATAATGTCAAGATCAAATTGTTCAGAGACTCTTATTTCTTATCTCTCGATTTCATCCATTGTTCAAAATGTTCCATTGATTCTTGAATGGTATAGAAATGACCATTTTCAGCTTTAAGTATGCCCTCTGAAAATTCATCCTGACTAAGCGTTATTCCCGGCAAAATCCAATTTTTCGATTCTTCTTTCTGCCCATTTGTTTTAATATCTATCATCTTTTGCCTTCCATTTATTGATTGTAAATATACAAAAACATTTTTATTCCCATTGAAGCAGGTTGTTAAAGACTTGTTTCGCATTCCCAAACTTGAGATTGCGTCGTTTCGCAGTCGAACAGTAGCATCAATCAGATTATATAGGCTCACTTGCAATGACAGCTTCGAGAATGGACTGTCGTTGTGGGGTGTGCCGGCCGGATAAAATCATTGGAAAAACTGTGCTTACAACCTAAGTATATGATTGTAGATACAAAGTTAGCGGAAGGTCACGCAAAACGACTGCAATGCGATACATTGGCTTCTGATTGTGATACAAAGTCGAGTGATGGATTTACATCTTATTTCAATAATGCCCTTTCAAGGAAAGTACAATAATTTTATCGGAGTGTACTTCGTAAACAATGCGGTGTTCCTTATCAATTCGTGTGACATTCAATAATGCTGTTTTTTGTGTTATATTATTAATGATTAATCTTACTGTTGTTTATTAAAACTGATTCTAAATAAGAGGCAAAATAAATTATTTATGATTTTATTCCTGTCAAACGAAACTTTTTTTTTCGGTTGGAGTTTATGAGAATCAGATGGGTTATTGATTCGGCCCCCGGTATCTTTTTCCCGGAACTTGTGTTCAATACAACAAAATGCTTATCCGGATAACAGATATGTGCTTTTGATCAACAGACCCGATTGAATGTTTTTTTTTAAAAATTAATATTTTTTGATTATGAAAAAAGTATTCATCAACAAAAGTCGCATGTACTACGCGACTAAGCGTGTTCTTGACAATTATGTCAATGAGTTTGCCGGCAATTCTGAATTGAACGAAGCATTTCAGCAACTGATTTCGTGGATCAGTGTGATTAATATCGAAGAAGAAGTGCTCGTTGTGGACAATACCGGTTTGACGACTTCCAAAGACGAATTACGTGTCGTATTTACTTTGTGTGCGCTTAAAATGGCAACAGGATTAAAGGCTTATGCAACAACGCTGAAAGACACGAAGTTCTTTGTGAAAGTCAATTACCAATTGAATGATTTCAATCGGCTTCCAGACCCAATTTTATTAAATACAGGGTCTATGTTGTTTAAGCTTGCAGATCCAATGCGCGATAAGCTTGCCCGGTTTTTTCTTACGAATGATGATTTTGCCGGTATGGAAAAGATGCTTGTTGATTTTGCGGCTGCTTTCTCAGATAAGAGGATAGCCACTACTGTTTCGAAGTCATCGAACCAGAAAGTCAATGAGGCATTTATTTCAACGGATAAATTATTGAAAGAGGTGATTGATATATTGGTTGCACCTTATCAGTACCAAAATCCCGATTTTTTCCGCGAGTACACGAATGCCAGGATTATTGTAGGCTACACGGGTCGTGGGAAAATCAAACCCGATCAGGAACCACCTGCAGAAGGTGAGAAGTAAGCTTCCACTGGAGTGAAGGTAACCTTGTATATGTAAAAAATGGCTAATTGTTCGAAGGGGGCCGACGATTAGGATAATATTTTGAATAAAGTCACATTAATACGTGTATTTCTTTACCTGTTCTTAAGTAATG
>JAAFHB010000235.1:7390-8954 GCA_010906965.1 Mariniphaga sp.
TGCAAAAAAAGGAATCATGGCGCAAAATCATCGGATAGTCGCGCAAAACGAAGTGATTGTGACACAAAGTCAGCTAACAGTCGCGCAAAATGATGTGATTGTGACACAAAGTCATCAAATTGTGACACAAAGTCAGCGAACGGTCGCACAAAACGATCTGATTGCGACACAAAGTCAGCTGATGGTCGCACATAGAATAGTTACTGCAGCACATACGAATCTTTTGGTCATGCATAGAGGGTTTATTACAACACATACGCGTCTGATGGTCGCACATAAAAGGTTAATTGCAACACATACGCGTCTGAACGAATCGTGAAGTCATGCAAATTGACACTCCCTAAGCAGGCAAAAAAAAATCGCTAACCATCCCAACTAAATCGTAACAGGTTGACTTGTTAAAAGTGCTCGAAGCTCGTAGTCGTTTATTTGACAGGAAGAAGCGAACGATTTACTGAGGAGATTATTTGAAAAATTAAGGGCTTTACCGTAAAGTGAAGCCCTTGATTTTATAGTTCCCATTGGCAAATACTTTCAATATAAGCCTTGGAGCCATCTCTTAACCAACCGTCAAGTTGTGCCACTTCTTTCAATTGTTGACCACGCATACGACTAACATTGATATATGAACATTGGAGTTCCGGTAGTGCAGTCATGTCACCCCAAAGCTTTTCAAATTGAGTTATCGGGTAAATATCTTCCTGACCTTTTCCCCATCGTTTCTTTACCTCTTTAATAATAACATAGGTAGGCATCCTCGCGGCCATTTTGTAGACACATGATTTTACTTTTTGGCTATCTCCCAAATCTTCGCGTGTTAGGCCAAAAGAGGTCAATAATTTATCAATATTAATCCAGAATGTATTTGTATTATAATAGCTTAGGTTGAATTCAATTTTCTCGTCTGGAAGGGCTAATCCTTCTACTAAGCGTATTTGCCCATTTATCTTTGCCAAACCGCCGCCACGGTCGTCCAGTTTTCGGGTAATAAGTTCAACTGTCATCGCCTTATTTTGATTGATATGGTAGCCCAACAAAGCGGGGTCAGCATTTGCCCCTAACGTATCAATGTTGTGAACTAACAGGTATTTTAAGTTGGGATTGTCTTCAATTAATCGTTGAAGTGTGCCATTTAAAAATAAGTTGGGAATCTCGTACCAATGACCTACTGGATGGATGCATTGAGAGGGAAGATTGTCGGTATAATCTTCACCTTCCCCGGTTTTTTTAGCCCAATCTATAAGTGCTGAATGTAAACTTTGCCGTACTTTCTGAGATTGTTCATCCAATAGTTGCTGCGGCATTTCTTCCCATAAAAACCGGAGATCCCGTTCGGTTGGAATCAGGCGAAGCCCAATTACCTTGCCAGGCGAGAGATATACGTTAGCAGATTTTTCGTTTTCTTTTCCATCCTCAAGGAAGGAGGAAATAGCCGGATGAGTTAGATAACTTGTTGTGAAAACGTGTTGCAGATTGGTGGAACAAATTAAATTTGTTTTATTCGTTTTTGCTAAATGAGTATCCACAAAATTGCGGTGTTTTCCACCCATTTTAGCAAAAGGAT
>JAAFHB010000236.1 GCA_010906965.1 Mariniphaga sp.
CGAAAAAAATCCGTGTGGCACACTAGTGAGAATTTTAAAAACCCAAAAACAGATTATCAATACGTTACAGATACATAACTGCAATGTGGGTTAAGTAAACCGAATATAAATGTACCAGCCAAATAAAGGGAAAGTCAATCTGAAAATCGATTTTCGTGAACTGCGTAGTGGGGTTGTAGAAGAAATCGGAAAGCGTGCCGATAAGATTTCCTTTGAGTTGGTTACATTGCCCGTTGGTGACTATTTGATCGAAGATAAATTAATCATCGAACGAAAAACACTTAGCGATTTTCTGGTCTCTATTAAAAATGGCAGAATCTTTCAGCAAGCTTATCGTATGGCACAATCTGGCAAAAACGGACTCATCATTCTTGAAGGTGACAAGTCGATGGTCGACTCAAGTTCAATGTCGAGGAAAGCAGTACAAGGTGCACTTATTCATTTAGAGGTATTTGTCGGAATTCCTGTTATCCGTTCATTAAATGTTCAGGAAACAGCTGCGCTTATGGTCGACATACTTCACCAATGCCAGCAACAACAATTGCCCAGGCAAAAACACATTATATCCGGAAACCCCGGAATACAGATCAATAAAATGCAAAGACAAAAATTATTCCTCATTCAGAATTTACCGGGAATCGGGACAAATAAGGGAATGATGCTTTTAAAAACGTTTGGTACCATTGAGAAGATAATGAATACCTCGCAAGTCGATTTAACGAAAGTAAAGGGGATTGGCAAGAAACTGGCCGAAAGGATTTATGCCGTTTTGCATGATCCCTTTTAACTGAAAGGAACCTTCAACCTTCACACATCCTTTGCTTTGAGCCCCATTTCTTCCCCTTTGGCCAGCATAAAGTTATATGCTTCCTCATAATTGTTATGAATTTCACCTTCGAGAATTGCCTCCTTGATGGCCGATTTTAGGATGCCGATTTCGCGACATGGCAGAAGCGAAAAGGTCTCCATAATGATTTCGCCAGTGACCGGAGGCTGGAAATTCCGGAGTGCGTCCCGTTGTTCAATGTCTTTTAACTTTTCGCGAACCAATTGAAAATTCGAGAGAAACCGGCTTACCTTTTCGGGATTTTTTGAGGTGATGTCAGCTTCGCAAAGTGTCATCAAATCGTCAATATCATCTCCCGCGTCGAATAGTAAACGCCTTACAGCCGAGTCTGTTACCTCCTCCTCCGACAAAACAATTGGTCGCATATGAAGCGAGACCATCTTTTGCACATATTTGAGTTTCTCGTTCAGTGGCAACTTCAATCGGTCAAAAATCGATGGTAACATCTTTTCGCCTACAAAATTGTGTGCATGGAATGTCCATCCAACACGCGGATCGAAGCGTTTGGTTACTGGCTTGGCAATATCGTGCAGTAAAGCCGACCAACGCAACCAAAGGTTGTCCGTATTTACTGAAATCCGGTCAAGAACTTCGAGTGTATGGTAAAAGTTGTCTTTATGCCCAATCCCATTTTTCGTCTCTCGTCCTTTCAACTTTTGAACCTCTGGCAGAATAATTGCAAGTAACCCGGTCTTTTCGAGTAATTTAAATCCTATTGAAGGATTTGGGGTAAGCATTATTTTATTGATTTCGTCGGTAATCCGCTCTTTCGAAACAATTTCTACGCGTTTGCACTGGCTTTGAATGGCCTCCAATGTTTTTTCTTCGATCATGAAATCGAGTTGAGTCGCAAACCGAATTGCCCTCAGCATCCTCAACGGATCATCAGAAAAAGTGATCTCGGGTGCAAGGGGCGTTTTGATGATCTTATTTTCAAGATCGCCGATTCCGTTAAACGGATCAAGCAATTCGCCAAACCTGCTTTCGTTGAGACAAACTGCAAGCGCATTGATCGTGAAATCGCGCCTGTTCTGATCATCTTCGAGGGTTCCGTCTTCAACAATGGGTTTCCGGCTCTCTTGACGGTATGACTCACGGCGTGCGCCCACGAACTCAAAATCGATATCATTAAACCTGAACATCGCTGTTCCGAAATTCTTAAAAACACTCACTTTCAAACCTGGACGTAATGACGCAGCAACCTTGGTCGCAAGATCGATACCGCTGCCAACAGTCACAATGTCAACATCAAATACCTCGCGCTTACGGCCAAGTAGCACATCACGTACAAAACCACCGACCACATATGTTTCGACTCCCAGCTGGTCTGATACTTTACCGATCTGTTTGAAGACCGGATGGGTTAAACTATCTTTTAAATTGTGCCTTTCTGGCATCATTGAAGTAGAATTATTGAATTCGGGCAAAGTTAAGGATTAAAGGTTAGGATGGAATAGGAATAAAAAGGTTAAAGGATAAAGGTTAAAGGATAAAGGTTAAAGGATAAAGGTTAAAGGATAAAGGTTAAAGGTTAAAGGTTAACTGTTAAAGCACATCCCGCTTTTCTTTCTCATCTTTTCTCCATCTCAGAGTCTCTTTCACAATTTATCCGCCACAGTCTCCAGTTTCATCCCCCTTGAACCTTTTATCAGGAACAGGTAACCTTGTGGTTTTTCATTCTCAAGATAATTAATCAACAATGAATTATCATCAAATATTATAAAGTTGGAAGGAGTCTGGCATTTTGCGAACTCTTTGCCTGTAAGTAGCACCAAATCAAGGTTCAAACCTGTCAGCTTATCTGCGATTTTCTGATGTTCCTCATGAGATGCTTCTCCTAATTCGAGCATATCACCCAGAATAACACCTTTTAACGGTGCATCAAAGGCGGTGAAATTTTCCAATGCGGCATTCATACTTGTAGGATTTGCATTGTAGGCATCCATTAAAAGCTGATTTTTTGCTGTTTTAACAAATTGCGAGCGATTATTCGTCGGTTTGTATGCTTCGATTGCCTCCACAATTTCAAACGGACTCACTCCAAAGTAATTGCCAATGCACACAGCTGCAAGTGCATTTTCAAGATTATATCCTCCTGCAAGATTTGTTTTTATATAAAGCCATCCTTTGGGAAATTTAACCTGAAAAACCATCAATGGTGCAGATTGAATCAATTCACCCTCTATTCCTTCACCCTCTGATAGCGTTTTATATGAAATCCTATCAGCCAGGTTTCCAGCCATTTCCCTTAAATGGGAGTTTGCTGTATTCAGAAAAATTTTCCCTCCTGTTTCTTCTATAAACCGGTACAATTCGGCTTTCGTTTGTTTGACACCCTCAAACGAGCCAAACCCCTCGAGGTGTGCCATTCCCACGTTTGTAATCAGACCTAAGTTGGGTAAAGCAATCTCGCATAATTCCACAATATCTCCAGGATGATTGGCACCCATTTCTACAACACCAATCTGTGTCGAAGCGCTCATCGACAATAAAGTAAGAGGAACTCCGATATGATTATTCAGATTCCCTTTGGTGCAATCGACCCTGAAATTCTTAGACAATACCTCAGTGACGAGTTCTTTTGTCGTTGTTTTGCCATTGGTTCCCGTAATCGCAATAATTGGTATATCTATTTGAAGGCGGTGATAAGTGGCTAATTGCTGCAATGTTGTCAATACATTTTCAACCAGAATATAGCGCTCATCTAATTGCCAGGCCGCTTCATCAACGATCGAATAGGCTGCGCCATTCTCCAACGCCGTGGTCGCATAAGTGTTCCCATTAAAATTTTCTCCCTTCAGTGCGAAGAAAAGAGAATCCTTTTCGATCCGCCGGCTATCGGTCGATATTTTAGGGTGCTTTGTAAATATCTCGTATAACTCTATAATTGACATGGTGATAAATTTGTTTAAAAGTGTTCTGTGATCTTTGGATTGGGGAATGTGAATTTTTAGTTCCGTGCTGTTTGCAAATGGCTTTAAAGCTAATTCTGCGTCTTTATATAAAAAGGTTTAATCTTTTAACCAGACATTTAGTTGTAAAGAAAAAAACCCCATCTTTACAATGAGGTTTTTTTATGATTTCGGTTAAAATTTCTTATTTGGTATTCGAATCGCCCAGATGAGTCATTGCACATCGGAAACCAAGGTCGTTGGTCGATTTACGCTCGTCCATATATCTGCGGGTTCCCGGACCTAACCAATAGGTTCGATCTTTCCAGCTACCGCCCTTGTAAACCCTGCTGTGATCAGATATCCTCGGCGTTGAATCGCCGGCGCCTGTAGCGTACATCTGCTCAGTAGAAAATGCGATACTGTCATTTTTCCACTCATCCGATTCGGAAATGACCGACTGATAGTCCCCATCCTTGAAATTGGTAAAGTTGGCCACGGTATCACGAACCAATTCTCCGTATTTATCCATGGTTGGCTTACCATCCGTACCTCGGACGTAATTTGTATAAACGTTGCCCCTTAGTGGTTGAAATTCATTAACATCTGCGGACGAATTGGGACGATATACATCCTGTACCCATTCATTTACATTACCGGCCATGCAATATAGTCCATAATCGTTTGGTTGGAATGATTTGACAGGAGCAGCAATTTCGTAGCCATCATTTAGCGATCCGGCAACACCCATGTAGTCACCACGGCCTCTAACATTATTGGCCATCATTTCTCCTCTGCCCTTTTTATTACTATTCCTGATCTGATTTCCATTCCATGGATAAATGCGACGCTCAAGAACAACCTCTTCTTCTGTATTTCCTACAAGTCCAAGTGCTGCATATTCCCATTCGGCTTCGGTTGGTAGCCTGTACCGTGGAAGAACGATCCCGTCCGACATATTTACACGACGATTGCCGCCGTCTTTGGCCAGGTTTTTAATGGGGCGTTTTCCTTCAACACCGTCATAAACGCCATTAAGATATCCGTCGGAAGTAAAAACTTTATTACCTGTTTGTGCAAGATCAGGACTTAATTTTTGTTCATCAATCAAAATTCCTTCATTGGCCCTGTCGGTTCTCCATCTGCAAAACCGATCTGCCTGAACCCAACTCACGCCAACAACGGGATATTCCGAATAAGCAGCATGACGAAGGTAATTTTCGAGATATGGCTCATTATAAGAGAGCTCGTCGCGCCAAACCAAGGTGTCTGGTAGTGTTGCTTTATAAATTTCGCGGTCATTCGGGTAAACGCGCTGCAGCCAGTAAAGGTATTCGCGCCAGTCGACATTGCGTACTTCGGTCTCGTCCATGTAAAACGAGGCTACTGTTACCCTGCGGGGAATATTGTTTCCATCGAACATTACATCTTGCTCGACACGGCCCATTGTAAAAGTTCCACCCTGAATATAGATTAATCCGGGTCCCGAATTTTGAGAATATCCCGAACGATATTCAAATCCTCCGTTCTTAGGGTCGTTGTATGCCCAACCAGTTGTAGATGAGGCGCTTTTTTTCTTCTTCCCTTTGATCAAATTGCATGAAGTAACAATGAACAAAGTTAAAATCAGATAGATAAAACCATTAAGATTCATATTGCGAGGTCGTTTAAAATCACTTTATTTTCTTAGCTACAAATATATATAATTCAAATCTTTTATTCCGTATTTCGTCCGGTTAAAGAGGTATTCAAGCTTACGCCCGATTAGGCTACAAATATATTGGAAAATATCGAAATCCTAATGCTTAATTTTATGTTGAGGTAAAGATTAATTTACTCTTTTGTGTAAAATATTCAAAATTCATACTTTTCCCACCTTCCTTCCTCAATTTTTTGTGGTTCCAAATAAGTGTGCTAATATTGATAACAATTTCCAAAGAGATCTTCTCACATGAAAAGGTTGCTGATTTTTCTCCTGTGCTTATCCGTTCAAAACGTTTTCTCCGCCGATATGATGGAGAAAAATTCAGCGCTCGCTTCTGGAAAGTGGGTGAAGGCACAAACGAATCAGTCAGGTATCCATCGAATTACGTTTTCTGCACTTAAATCGATGGGATTTCAGACGCCACAAAAGGTGAAAATATTCGGTGTTCCTCCTGGTAGACTTCCTCAAATGAACAGCATTTTTTCGTCTGATGATCTTGTACAGTATCGGATCTGGCAAACTAAAGATAAACAGCTAAACGACTGCTTCCTTGTTTACATTCCCGGAAACGTGACCTGGGAGTTCGATCCTGTCTCGAAATCATTTATTCATCACATCAACCAGTTTGCCGCAGGTCTTTCCTTTCTGTACCTCACAGAGGACGTTTCAACCGACCAATTGGTACAAACTTCTCCTTTAATTACAGAAAACCCAACAATGATCGTCAACGAATTTGATGATTTTGCTTTCTTTGAAGAAGATACGTATAACCTTCTCGAAACTGGCAGCCGATGGTTTTCGAGTCTGATGACACCTAATACAACCTTTCAAAAAACTTTTAAATTTCAGGATCATGTTAGCAGCGAGCCAATCAAAATTGATATTGCCGTTGCCGCACGTTGCGATTTTTCCTCAGCGATTAATTTGATGGCTAATAATATGGATATTGGAACGGTGAACTTCGTCCCATATTCTAATTTTGCGGAAGCCGATTATGCAGACCTTCGTGAGAGCAGTTTTTCAAAGACAGTTGAAGGTGACGATGTCAATTTATCGATCAAATATACCTCACCTGCAAACGGAAGATGCTGGCTTGATTATATTCGGGTACAGACACGGCGCAAACTAAATATGCAGACCGGGCAGCTTCTTTTTTGTGACAGCCGTTCTGTCGGTGCCGGAAATATTGCAGAGTTTCGAATGGGTAATGCAGGAAGCGGACTAAAAATATGGGAGATTACTTCCCCACTTAATCCAATTGAAATTCAAACGACTATAGCTTCAAATACGGTTTCTTTTAAAGTGGAAACAGATTCTCTTCGGCGGTTTATTGCCTTCGATCCTATGTCTGATTTCCCGGTTATTGATAAAGTTGAAGAGGTTGCCAATCAAAATCTACATGGCCTTTCAACGCCCGATATGTTGATTGTCGCGTCCCCTGATTTTAAGTCTGAAGCTGAACGCCTCGCGCTGTTTCACCGTCAAAACAGTGGACTGGAGGTGACAGTAGTGAATGTTTCGCAGGTATTCAACGAGTTTTCGGGAGGAATTGCCGATGTTACAGCTATCCGGAATCTTGTACGTACCCTCTATCGCAAATCGCTTAAAGACAATACTTCAAAATTGAAATACCTTTTACTGTTTGGAAAAGGAACCTACGATAATCATCATCCGGTAACTACCGAAAACCCATGCTTTATTCCAACATGGCAATCGGAGAACTCATTGAACGCTGCTTCCTCGTTTGTCTCCGACGACTATTTTGGTTTGCTCGGAGAAGACG